>NZ_JAAGPS010000130.1:0-20354 GCF_017105025.1 Paraburkholderia sp. Ac-20336
GCGTGCAGACCGATGATTCGTGTGCGATGGCGGCGTCGTTGAAAGCGGGCGAGCGCGTGACGCTGAACGAAGTGGGCCTGTTCTCCGATGGCACGGCGGTCAAGCTCGTCGGCGAGGAAACCTTCCGCCTGTGCAGCGAGTATCTCGACGAAGTGCTGCTCGTGAATACCGATGCACTGTGCGCCGCGATCAAGGACGTGTTCCAGGACACGCGCAGCGTGCTCGAACCGGCCGGTTCCTTGGCGGTGGCCGGTGCCAAGCAGTATGCCGAACGGGAGGGCATCGAGAACCAGACGCTGATCGCGATCACCTCGGGCGCGAACATGAACTTCGACCGTATGCGCTTCGTCGCCGAGCGCGCGGAAGTCGGTGAAGCGCGCGAAGCAGTGTTCGCCGTAACGATCCCCGAAGAGCGCGGCAGTTTCAAACGCTTCTGCGAACTGGTCGGTACGCGCAGCGTCACCGAATTCAACTACCGGATCGCGGATGCCAATTCGGCGCACATCTTCGTCGGCGTGCAGATCCGCAACCGCAGCGAGTCGGCGCAGATCGCGGGCGCATTCGAAGCCCACGGTTTTGCCACCGTCGATCTCACACTCGATGAACTCTCGAAGCAGCACATCCGCTACATGGTCGGTGGACGCTCGCCGCTCGCTCTCGATGAACGCCTGTTCCGCTTCGAATTCCCGGAGCGCCCGGGCGCGCTGATGAAATTCCTCTCGTCGATGGCGCCGAACTGGAACATCAGCCTGTTCCACTATCGCAACCAGGGCGCGGACTACAGTTCGATCCTGGTCGGTATCCAGGTGCCCGAGAGCGACCACGCCGCGTTCGAGCGCTTCATCGAAACGCTCGGCTATCCGTGCTGGGAAGAAACGAAAAACCCGGTCTATCGCCTCTTCCTCGCCTGACCTCTCTGAACCGGAACGCACCGATGGCGCTGTCACTCGCCGACAAACTCGTGGTCGCCATCTCGTCGCGCGCGCTGTTCGACTTCGAGGAAGAGAACCACATCTACGAGGCCGGCGACCTGAAGGCCTACGAAGCATTGCAGCGCGAGCGTCTGAACGTGCCCGCCAAACCGGGCGTGGCGTTTCCGCTGATCCGCAAGCTGCTCGCGTTGAACGCGGGCGGCCATCGCGTCGAAGTCGTGATCCTGTCGCGCAGCGATCCGATCAGCGGACTGCGCGCGTTTCACTCCTGCCGCGAACATGGGCTCGCGATCGAGCGCGGCGTGTTCACGCGCGGGCGCGCGCCGTTCGGTTATCTGAAGCCGCTGAACGCGTCGCTGTTCCTGTCGGCGAATCAGCAGGACGTGCGCGATGCGCTCGCCGCGGGTTTTCCGGCCGCGCGCGTGTTGCCGGAATCGGCGAAAATGGCGAGCAAGTACCCGGATGAAATCCGCATTGCGTTCGACGGCGACGCGGTGCTGTTTTCCGACGAGGCCGAGCGCATCTTCCAGCAGGACGGCCTGCGCGCATTCGTCGGTCACGAGATCGACAACAAGCACCTGCCGCTCGCGGACGGTCCGCTCAAGCCGCTGCTCGAAGCGCTACACCGGCTGCAGAAACTCGCGGACGCGGCCGCGCCGATGCGTATTCGCACGGCGCTGGTCACGGCGCGCTCGGCGCCCGCGCACGAGCGCGCGATCCGCACCCTGATGGCATGGAACATCGAAATCGACGAAGCGATGTTCCTCGGCGGCCTCGATAAAAGCGCCTTCCTGCGCGAATTCGAGCCCGACTTTTTCTTCGACGACCAGATCGGCCACTGCGAATCGGCCCGCGTCGTAACGGCGACCGGGCATGTGATGAGTGGCATCGTGAACGCATCATGACACCCGAACAATCTCCGCTCGGCAAGTCCTCGACTTACACCGAACAATACGATCCGACGCTGCTGTTTCCGATTGCGCGCAGCCATGCGCGCGAGGCGATCGGCATTACCGCGCGACTGCCGTTTTTCGGCACCGACATCTGGAACGCCTACGAGCTGTCGTGGCTCAACACACGCGGCAAGCCGCAGATCGCGGTCGCGACGTTCTTCGTGCCGGCCGACTCGCCGAACATCGTCGAGTCGAAATCGTTCAAGCTCTATCTCGGCTCGTTCGCGCAGACCGCGTTCGACTCGGCCGAAAGCGTGCGCGACACGATCAGGCGCGACGTGTCCGCGTCGTGCGGCGCGACGGTGTCGGTGCATCTGCACACGCCGCACGAATTCGGCAAGCTGAAAATGGAAGAATTCGACGGCCTGTCGCTCGATCGGCTCGATCTCGAAGCGAGCGTCTATCAGCCGGACGCGTCGCTGTTGAGCGCGGCGCACGACGAGGCGCCGGTCGAGGAAACGCTGTTCTCGAACCTGCTGAAGTCGAACTGCCCGGTGACCGGCCAGCCCGACTGGGGCAGCGTGCAGATTCACTACGCCGGCCCGCAGATCGATCATGCGAGCCTGTTGCGCTACATCATTTCGTACCGCAATCACACGGGCTTTCACGAGCAGTGCGTCGAGCGGATCTTCGTCGACATCATGAAGATGTGCAAACCGCTGAAGCTCGCGGTGTATGCGCGCTATACGCGGCGCGGCGGGCTCGACATCAATCCGTTCCGCACCAACTACAACCTGCCGATGCCGGACAACATGCGGCTCGCGCGGCAATAACGCCAACGCGCGCGCGCACGGCAAAACGCGGCGGCAGGTCAACGCGACGAGGGCGCAGCAGCGCCATCACAGCCTGCCGCGCCCTCGTCATATTTGAGGCCTTCAGTCGGGTGCCAGATCAGGCCGCCGGCTTCTTATAAGCCACGCAATCCACCTCGACCTTGCAGTCGATCACCATCGACGACACCACGCACGCGCGCGCCGGCGGATTCTCGCCGAAATACTCGCGAAACACCTTGTTGAACGAAGCGAAGTCACGCGGATCGTCGAGCCACACGCCGCAACGCACGACGTGCTCGGCACCGTAACCCGCTTCCTTGAGGATGGCGAACACGTTCTGGATCGCCTTGTGCGATTGCTCGACGATGCCGCCGTTGATCACCTCGCCGTTTTCCATCGGCGTCTGCCCCGATACGAACAGCCACCCGTCCGCTTCGACCGCACGGGCGAACGGCATATGCTGACCGCCCGTTCCTTTTCCGCCTTCCACGCCATATCGCTTCATCGTCACACTCCTTAAAAAAAGTCGGGCATGCGCGGCGCCCTCGCTGCGCATGCCGCCATCAATCGAAAAATTTAGAACGCGCCCTGCGCATCGCCCTGCGACGGCGCGCCGCGCGTGACGAACCGGCCGGCCCGCTCGCCCGTCGCCGCGCCGTCGCGATACGACAGCACGCCGTTGACCCACACCGCGTCGATACCGGCGGCCGCCTGCTGCGGCTGCTCGAACGTCGCCGTGTCCTGCACTTTCGCCGGGTCGAACAGCACGAGGTCGGCGTGATAGCCGACATGTACTTCGCCGCGTTCCGCGAGACCGAAGCGGCGCGCGGACAGGCTCGTCATCTTGCGTACCGCTTCTTCGAGCGGCAGCAGCGCGGCATCGCGCGCATAGTGGCCGAGCACGCGCGGAAACGCGCCCCACAGCCGCGGATGCGGCAGCGGATCGTTCGGCAGGCCGTCCGAGCCGACCATCGTCGCCGGATGCGAGAGGATGCGCCGCACGTCGTCTTCGGACATGTTGTGATAGACCGCGCCCGCCGGTTGCAGGCGCTTGCCCGCTTCCTGCTGCGAGACGCCCCACTCTGCCGCAATCTCTTTGATGAGCTTGCCGGCCATCTCCGGATGCGGCTCGGACCACGTGATCGTGATGTCGATATCGCCCGTGACCTGCTTCAGATCGAGCGTCGACGAACTGCGGTTGTACGGATAGCAGTCGCAGCCGACCAGTTGCCGGCCGCGCGCGCCTTCGAGCGACTTCAACACCTCGACGCTGCGCCCCCAGTTCGACGGCCCCGCGCACTTCAGATGCGAAATGATGACCGGCACGCGCGCATGGCGGCCGACGCGGTAAGCCTCGTCCATCGCGTCGAGAATCGCGTCGAACTCGGTGCGCATATGCGTCGTGTAGAGCGCGCCCGCCGCGGCGAGCGGTTCGGCGAGCGCCATCACTTCCTCGGTCGGCGCGGCGAACGCCGAACCGTACGCAAGCCCCGAACTCAAGCCGAGCGCGCCATGCGCGAGCGCTTCCTCGAGCTGCGCGCGCATGCCTTCGATTTCCTCTCGCGTCGCCGCGCGATCGAGCCGGTCCATCTGGTTGTTGCGCAGCGCCGTGTGGCCGATCAGCGCGCCGACGTTCACGGCCGGCCGCGCGGCGTTCACCGCGCTTACGTAGTCGGCGAAGGTCGGGTACTGGAACGCGTCGCGCTCGCCGAGCAGGTTCATCGGGTCGGGCGGATCGCCCTTCAGCGACACCGGCGACGCGCTGATCCCGCAATTGCCGACGATCACCGTCGTCACGCCCTGGGTGATCTTCGGCAGCATCTGCGGCGAGCGAATCACGTGCGTGTCGTCATGCGTATGCACGTCGATGAAGCCCGGCGCGAGCGCCCGGCCGTCGGCCTCGATCACCTCTTCGGCGAGCCAGTTCGACAGATTGCCGATCGCGGCGATGCGCCCGTCGCGGATCGCCACGTCGCGCTCGACGGGCGGCGCGCCCGTGCCGTCGTACAGTTGCGCGCCGACGATCAGCGTGTCGGCGGCTTCGGGGTGCGAATGCATGGATCAGTCTCCTATCAGTCCCCTAAGGGTTGTCGATCGCCGCCGCCGCGGTGCGCGTCGAGCGCGTGCTTCATGCGGCGCAGCAGTTCCCGGCTCTCGTCGCCCTGACTGACGGCAAGTTCGGTGACGAGCACATCGAGCGCCATCATCATCGCGTAACGGGATGACGACGGCTTGTAAATAAAGTCGGTTTCGAACGCGACGATCGGAATCAGCCAGTCGGCGAGCTTCGCGAGCGGCGACGCGGGCGCGGTCAGCGCGATCACGGTCGCGCCGTAGCTGCGCGCAATCCGGCAGTTCTCGACCACCTCCGGCACGCGCCCCGTGGTGGACAGCGCGATCACCACGCACTCGCGCGACACCGTGCTCGCGACCATGCGCTGCAACAGCCCGTCCTGATAGGTCGCGACCGGCCGGCCGAGGCGCACGAGGCGGAAACGCATTTCGTCGGCGAGCGCGGTCGAGCCGCCGCCCATGCCGAACACGTAGATCATGCGCGCGTCGCGCAGCGCGGCCGCCGCTTCGGCGAGCGGCGCCTGGCGCAGCAACTGATGATTGTGCGCGAGCGCCGTTTGCAGTTCGTCGAAGACGCGCGTGGCGATCGGCTCGGGGGCATCGCCGGTGGCCCCCGCTTGCAGGAAGCGCTGACCGACCGCGGCCGCCTGCGCGAGCCGCAGCTTCAGTTCGCGCACGTCGCGGCAGCCGACCGCCTTGGCGAAGCGCGTGACGGTCGCGACGCTGACCTCGGCCTGCTGCGCGAGCGCGCCGATGCTCGCGCGCGACGCGCCGGTCAGATCGTCGAGAATCAGCGCGGCGACCTTGCGTTCGGCCGAGCGCAACGCTGGCGCGCATTCGGCGATGCGCGCGACGATGTCGAAAGCGAGCGGTTCGGCGCTACTGTTCATGGTGGGCAGTGGGGTTCGCGGCACGTCCTGCGCGGGCCTTTCCGGCGGCCGGCGTGAGCGTGGCACTCGCGTGGTACTAAATAACATTTCTCCGGACATCGTACTTTCGGTAACATACTAAAGTCAAATCCGTTTCAATTTAACTGGCCGATGGAGCACGGAGACATGAAAGTTACAAACTATCAAGGCGCGACGATAGATCCTTATAGCAAGGGCTTGGGCATCGTTCCGGGCACCAGCATCCAGCTCACCGACGCCGCGCGCCTCGAATGGAATCTGCTCGACGAGGACGTGAGCCTGCCGGCCGCCGTGCTGTATGCCGATCGCGTCGAACACAACCTGAAGTGGATGCAGGCGTTCGTCGCCGAATACGGCGTCAAGCTCGCGCCGCACGGCAAGACCACGATGGCGCCGCAACTGTTTCGCCGCCAGCTCGAAACCGGCGCATGGGGCATCACGCTCGCCACCGCCCACCAGGTGCGCGCCGCCTACCACGGCGGCGTGTCGCGCGTGCTGATGGCGAATCAGCTGGTCGGCCGTCACAACATGATGATGATCGCCGAATTGCTCAGCAATCCGGATTTCGAATTCTTCTGTCTCGTCGATTCGGCCGAAGGCGTCGAGCAGCTCGGCCAATTCTTCACGTCGGTGAAGAAGCCGCTGCAGGTGCTGCTCGAACTCGGCGTGCCGGGCGGGCGCACCGGCGTGCGCGATGAAGCGCAGCGCAACGCGGTGCTCGATGCGATCGCGCGCTATCCGGACGTGCTGAAGCTCGCGGGCGTCGAACTGTACGAAGGCGTGCTGAAGGAAGAGCATGAAGTGCGCGCGTTCCTGCAAAGCGCAGTTGCCGTCACGCGCGAGCTCGTCGCACAGGGCCGTTTCGCGCGCGCGCCGGCGGTGCTGTCGGGCGCGGGGTCGGCGTGGTACGACGTGGTCGCCGAAGAGTTCGCGCAAGCCACCGAATCGGGCAAGGTCGAGGTCGTGCTGCGTCCCGGCTGCTATCTGACGCATGACGTCGGCGTCTACCGCAAGGCGCAGACCGACATCTTCGCGCGCAATCCGGTCGCGAAGAAAATGGGCGAAGGGCTGCTGCCGGCGCTGCAACTGTGGGCTTACGTGCAGTCGATTCCCGAGCCCGATCGCGCGATCATCGGTCTCGGCAAGCGCGACTCGGCGTTCGACGCGGGCATGCCGGAACCGTCGCGCCACTATCGTCCGGGCAGCGAGGCGCCGCGCGACATCGCCGCGAGCGAAGGCTGGGAAATCTTCGGCATGATGGACCAGCACGCGTATCTGCGGATTCCCGCCGGCGCCGATCTGAAAGTCGGCGACATGATCGCGTTCGACATTTCGCACCCATGCCTGACGTTCGACAAGTGGCGTCAGGTACTCGTCGTCGATCCGCAGTATCGCGTGAAGGAAGTGATCGAAACGTTCTTCTGATTCGAATTCGAGCGCGCGGCGCCGTTGCTTGCGGCGACGGCCCAAAAAACGAAGGCTGTGGACCCTGAGGTCCACAGCCTTTTTTATTGCACGGCGAACGCGTGGTGAACCTGTGAACGCGCGGCGCGCTTCAGATACGCTGCGCCGCCTCGTCGCCGGCCGTTTCCGGCACCGCCGCGACAGTAGCGTCCGCCATGCCCGGTGCGGCTGCTACTTCGCCGATGCGCGTCTCCAGTATCTTCAACGCGCTCGACAGCGCCCCGAGCGCATCGTCCGGCAACCCCGCCATCGTGTCGTGCAGAAACGCATTGCGGCGCGGCAGGCTCGCCTCGGTCGCGGCCTGCCCCGCGTCGGTCAGGCGCACGTTGGTCACGCGGTTGTCGCGCGTATCCATGCTACGCGCGATCCAGCCCATCCCTTCGAGCACCTTCAACTGCCGCGTGAGCGCGCCCGGATCGACGCGCAGCCGCTCGACGAGCCGCTTCTGCGACGACTCGCCGGCCTGCTCGTGCAGCGCGAGCAGAATACGCCAGCGCGGCAACGGATGCCCCACCTGCGCCTCGAAAGCGGACATGAACGTCCGATACGTGCGGCCGAATTGCTGCATCACGGCGACGCGGTCCTGTTCTTCCATAGTCTGTCCGTCAAACGCCAAGTCCAAAAATCAGTCCACGTGCATCACGGGCTCGAGCTTGCGCTGCAGCTTGATCGGCGGCACGCGGCGGCTTTGCCACACCGACACCACGGCAATCACCGCGGCCATCGCGAGACCCAGATGGATCGCCGAGACCAGCGCCTCGCGCGCGCCTTCGAGCAGCACCGCGCCGTTGTGGCCCGCGTGCGTCAACTGGGCGACGAGCGTGGTCTGCGCCTCGCGGTTGATGAGAATCTGCGGATCGCCGAGATCGCCGAACCAGTGCGACGCGCCCGCGCTGTCGAGCGCGCTGCGCACGCCACTCTTGTACATGTGGGTGACGAGCGTGCCGGTCAGCGCCGTGCCGATCATCCCGCCGATCATCCGCAGCGACTGCAGCAGCGCCGTTGCGATGCCAAGGTGTTCGCGGCCGGCTGTCTGCTGCGCGAAGATCGTCAGGTTCGGCATCACGAAGCCGAGCCCGAGGCCGCCCGCGACCATGAACGACATCAGCGCCCACTGCGGCATCGAACGGGTCGCGACGACGACGCCGAGGCAGGCCACCGCAACCAGCGCGAAGCCGACGTACAGCATCAGGTTCGGATTCTTCACGCGCGACACGACCCGCCCGTTCGCAATACTGCCGATCGTGATGAACACGACGAGCGGCGTGATAACCAGCCCCGCGTCTTTCGGCGACATCCCGAAACCGCCCTGGAACAGCAGCGGCGCGTAGAACAGCAGCGAGAACATCGAGAAGCCGCCGAGCACCGCCAGCGTAAAGAGCGCGGACAGGCTGCGGTTACGGAACATGTCGACCGGCAGGATCGCGGTCGGGCAGCGCTTTTCCCACTGCCACAATCCCACCGCCGAGGCGATGCTCAGCGCGAGTAGCACGAACGCGCTCAGCGTGACGCCATGCTTCGGCAGCAATTCGACGAACAGTTGCAACGAGCCGAGCGAGACCGCGATCAGCACCGCGCCGGGCCAGTCGAGCCGCATCTTGCCCTCGTGCTCGACCTGCCGCAGATGCGGCAGGAACCGCCACACGAAAAACAACGACAGCAGCCCGACCGGCAGATTCACATAGAAGACCGAGCGCCAGCCGTAGTACTGCGTAAGAAAGCCGCCGAGCGACGGCCCGACCGCGTTGGCGATGCCGAACGCCGAACTCATCAGCACCTGCCAGCGCAGCCGCACGACCGAGTCGGGAAACAGATCGGGAATGCACGCGAACGCGGTGCCGACCAGCATGCCGCCGCCGATGCCTTGCAGGCCGCGCGCGAGCACGAGAAACAGCATGCTGTTGGCGGCGCCGCACAGCACCGACGCGCCGGTGAACACGACGATCGACGCGATCACGAACGGCTTGCGCCCGTAGTAATCGCCGAGGCGCCCGAAAATCGGCACGGTGATGACCGAGGTCAGCAGATACGAGGTAGCGACCCACGCGTATAGCTCGAAGCCCCGGAGCTCGGACACGATGGTGGGCAGCGCGGTGCCGACCACGGTCTGGTCGAGCGCGACCAGCATCGTGACGAAGGAAATGCCGAGCATCGCCAGCAGGGATTCACGGAACGGTAAAACTTGCCCACTCGAATGGTGGGCGGCGGTATGGACAGCCATTTTTGATAGAGCAAAAGTTGACTTGTCAAAGAATGGGGAATCATACCACGGCCAAGGGCTCTAAGCGTGACGTGCCGGCGCAACACCTCACACCGGCAAGCCGACCCATCGGATCCATGAACATGAACATGAACACGACCACGACCACGCCAGGGAGGCTCATGCAGCCGAGTTCGCTCGCAACACCGTCTTTATCGGAGCAGGACCTGAGCGCGCTGCGGCGCGCGAAACATCAGCTCGAAAGCCCCGCACTCGCGATGAAGCTCGCGAGCATCGTCGGCGCGCCGATCGAGAAGCTGCTCTCGCGCATTCCGGCGTTCGCCAACGAAAAGGTCGCCGATGCGACCCAGGCCGCGCTGCGCAAATGTCTGTCGATCGCGCTGCGCACGCTCGGCCGGCGCGACGCGGCCAAGCTGCTCGCGCCCGACAAGCCGAACAATCTGCTGCACAAGTTCGCGGTGGCGACCACCGGCGCGGCCGGCGGCGCGTTCGGCCTCGTCGCGCTGCCGGTCGAGCTGCCGGTCACGACCACGCTGATGTTCCGCTCGATCTGCGATATCGCGCGCAGCGAAGGCGAAGACCTGAGCTCGATCGAAACGCAGCTGCAATGCCTGACGGTGCTCGGCATGGGCGGCACGTCGAGCGAGGACGACGACGCCGACCTCGGCTATTTCTTCATGCGCGGCGCGCTCGCGCAGGCGGTGTCGAAGGCGTCGTCGGAAATCGCGAGCAAGGGCTTCACGACGCACGGCTCGGCGGCGCTGCTGCGGCTGCTCAACGCGATCGCCGCGCGCTTCTCGGTGCAGGTCAGCGAACAGATCGCCGCGAAGTCGATTCCGGCGATCGGCGCGGTGCTCGGCGCGATGGTCAATACGGTGTTTATCGACCACTTCCAGCAGGTCGCGCACGGGCACTTCACGGTGCGGCGGCTCGAACGCGAGTATGGCCAGGCAGCGATCGAGGCCGCGTATCAGACGCTCGACGTCACGCCCGATAACTGAGCGGCATCGGCGGCGCGGGCGGCGCTCGCGGCGCGGCTCGTCGCGCGCCGCACGAACGCGGCCGCGCGGTCGAGCGCACGGTTCGCCTCGGGCATGAACGGCGCGAACATCGGCCAGACGTGCGGCACGTTCTTCCACACCTCGCATTCGCAATCGACGCCGGCCGCGCGCGCCTTGTCGGCGACGCGCCGCGCGTCGTCGAGCAGCACTTCGGTGCTGCCCACCATCATGTAGAGCGGCGGCAGACCGCGCAGGTCCGCATAGAGCGGCGACGCATACGGATGCGTGGCCGGCGCATCGCCGAGATAGACGCTCGCCGCGCGCGCGATCGACGCGCCGCAGAACATCGGGTCGGCGCTGTCGTTGTCGAGAAGACTCGCGCCGGTCGTCGCGAGATCGGTCCACGGCGAGAACAGCAGTCCGCCCGCCGGCAGCGGGTCGCCGGCGTCGCGCAATGCGACCAGCGTGGCGAGCGCAAGGCCACCACCGGCTGAATCGCCGGCAATCACGATCGAGCTGGGCGCGATACCCATGACGAGCAACTGGCGATAGGCGGCGATCGCGTCGTCGAGCGCGGCCGGGAAGCGATGCTCGGGCGCGAGACGGTAATCGAGGGAAAAGAGCCGCGCGTTGACGCGCGGCGCGAGTGCGAACGTCAGCGAGCGATGCGTGTCCGGCGAGCAGAAGTAGTAGCCGCCGCCGTGGCAGTAGAGCACGACCGGTTCCGCGGCGCCGGCCGGCGTGCCGTTCGCGCGCTCGAGCCATTCGCCGCGCAATGGTGCATCGTGCTCGCCGTACGTTTCTCGCAGATGCCAGCCGCGCGGCACGCGAGGCGTCCAGACGCGCTTCGAGGTCAGCGCGCGCGCCCGTTCGACGTCGATATGCGGCTTGAGCGTTTCCGGCCGGAAGTGCCTGCGCAAATACCAGCATGCGAGCGCATTTTGCCAACTCATCGGGACATGCTCCTTCAATGATGTCCCGTCATGGTACGTGCGTTGGCCGCGATGCCGGTGGATGGCGGGTTCTAATCGCGGGTTGCCTGCTGAGGTTTGGTGGGGCTGGGTCGTTGAGCGTCCACGTCCGGGCGCTTGGGCTTGGGCTTGAACTCATGCTCAAGCCGCAACCGGGACCGCAGCCTCCGCAGCGAGCCCGCGCCGATGCTGGACCTAGTTGGCCGGCAGGACCTGCCCGCGAATCTCGCCCATCGGGTTCTGCGCGGTGTGCACGTTGAAGTACCACTGCCCCGCCATCAGGTCCGTGACCTGCTGCTCGGTCAGCTTCGCCGATCCTTTGATCGGGCTCGCCAGCGCGTTCTTGTCGATCGGCACCTGGACCTTCGCGTTCTGGCCGACCGGCGCGGGACCATGAAAATGCGCGGCGGTCGCCGGGCCGCTCAAGCCTTCATAGGTGACGGTCCATTGCAGCGATTGGGTCGACGTGTCGAAGGTCGCGTTCAGCATGCCGTGCCCCTGACTCACACGCGGCGGCACCTCGCTCGACGGTTCGAGGTCCGCTTTCAATGCCACCGTATCCGCAAGCGCCACACCCGACGCCAACGCCCACATCACCACGGTCAGATTCAATTTTCGCAGCGTAATCATGGTTTTCTCCGGACTTTGACGCGCCGCCGCGGTGTCGTTTCGGGCCGCGCGGAGCTCCCACATACTAGTGCAAATCGGCGGGCCTCGGTGGACGTGCTCGGGTGTTCCGGCAAGCGCGGATCGAGCTACGCCGGACGCCGGTTCGTCGCGGTTCATCGTTATTCGTTGCGATGAAAAGTACGCAATACGTACACACGTTCGACAAAAAAGCCCTGAAAAAGGGACTCAAATGCGCGACACCGCTGTTTTAAGCGATTTATTCAAACAATTAATTGTGCAATTTGTAATGAATAAATGAGACTACAGCGGTTATGCTTCTGCCTGCGAGAAGTGACTCCTTCATCGAAGGACGTCTCCAAATCTTTAACGCGGCTTCGGCCGCGTTTTTTTTCGTCCATAGCGTTTGATTCGCGCGTTTTTACGAGACAAAACGCTACGCGAGCAACGCCGCCTGCTGTTCGATCCCGTCCATGAGCGCCTCGCACTCGCGGATCAACGCAAAACCCTCGTCGCGCAAACGCTCGGACGTCTTTATGTCAATGCCGTGACGATATGCTTCGAGCAGCTGCATCAGCGGCGGATACTGCAACACGCTCGCCGCGCCCTCCACCCGATGCAGCCATTGCCGCACGCGCGCGACCTCAGCACGTTCGAGCAGCAACGCGAGCGATTGCAGATCGTCGCGCGTGGACGAAACAAACGAGTCGAGCAACGCCTTCACCGTCGATTCACTTCCCCACAACTGGATCATGTGTGCGAGGTCGATCGGTACGAACGGCTCCTGTCGTCGAAGGCCCGGTTGGACCGCCGGGACTTCGAGGGCCTCTACCGCTCCCGCCGTCGCCCCTGTGACCACAACCGCGTCGGCCGGCGCGGCCTGCCCCTGCCACGCACTGTCGGTGCCGAACCAGCGGCTCAGATAGTCGCGCAAGGTGGCGAGCCGGGTCGGCTTGATGAGGCTGTCGTCCATGCCGGCCTCGCGGCACAGGTCGAGGTCGTCGGGTGCGGTGTTCGCCGTGATGCCCAGAATCGGCAGACGATGCGCGCCGCCGCGCGCCACCTCCGCTTCGCGGATGCGCCGCGTCAGCTCGTAGCCGGAGAGATTCGGCATATGGCAATCCGTGAGCAGGCAGCCATAGCGCGTGTGTTCGAGCGCGACGAGCGCTTCCGCGCCGTCGTTCACGACGTCGCAGGCGAACCCGAGCAAAGCCAGTTGATGGCGAATCAATTCCTGATTGACGGGGTGATCTTCCGCGACAAGGATCAGCCTTCCGTTCGCGATGGCCCGCGCGCGATCGGGTGGCGTCGCGACGCCTTCGGGCGCATGCGCCACACCGGCCGTGCGCGGCACGAGCGCGGCGAGTCCGGTCAGCGCAGCGGCGCACGCAGCGCCGAGACCGCGCCACGAAATCGGATTGATGCTCACGCGCACCTTGTCGTCGAGAATGCGGTAGCCCGTCGGCTTCGACTTTTCGGTCAGCGTGACGATGCTCGTATTCGCGCCGATAGCCGCCGGCAGCACCACGTCCTCGCCGACGAACAGCAGGTCCACGCCGGCCAGCGCGGCAGGCGCGCGCAACCGTACCGCTTCGGGCACGATGGCATGCAACTCGAGCCCGAGCGCCTTGCCGAAATGCATCAAGGCAAGGCCGACACGCGGGTCGCCGGCAATCACGACGCCGCGCTTGCCACGCAAACCGTTGACCGAATAGCGTTGCGCGACGACGGGTAGCGTGAGCCGCACGATCATGTTCGTGCCGCGACCGGGTTCGCTGCGCAGCGCAAGCGTACCGTTCATCAGTTCGATCAGCTTGCGGCAGATCGTCAGCCCCAGACCCGTGCCGCCGAAGCGCCTCGTGGTGGACGATTCGGCCTGCACGAACGGCTCGAACAGACTGGCCTGCACGTCCGGCGCGATGCCGATGCCGGTGTCGTGCACGCTTATTTCGAGCGTTTGCGCAGGTGTCTCCGCGAATGGGCGCGACAATGGACGTGACCCGCCGCCCTGCGCGGCGACCGACACGCTCACGCCGACCTCGCCCTTCGTCGTGAACTTGATCGCATTGCCGAGCAGATTGAAGAGAATCTGCCGCAGGCGCACGCTGTCGCCGCGCAACGTCGCGGCAACCTCGGCGGCGATTTCCACGCGCACCTTGAGCCCTTTTTCATGGGCTCGTCCCGCAAGCAGGCCGACCGCGTTATCGACGAGTTCGCGCAGATCGATCGGCTCCGCTTCGAGCGTCAGCCGCCCCGCTTCGATTTTCGAATAGTCGAGCAGATCGTCGAGAATCTGCAGCAGCGCGCCCGCCGACTCGTGGATCATGCCGAGCATTTCGCTCTGGTCCGTGCTGAGCGGCGTGCGCTCCAGCACCTCGACGAGACCGAGCACACCGTTCATCGGCGTACGGATTTCGTGGCTCATCATCGCGAAGAAGCTGTCTTTCGCGCGCGCGGCCGCCTCGGCCAGATCGCGCGCCCGCGCGAGTTCCTCCGAGCGCGCATGCTCGAGGCTCGCATCGACCCAGTAGCCACTCCAGACGACACCGCCGTCCGCCTCGCGGCGCGGCACCAGTTCGGCGCGCACCCACTTGGGCTGGCCACCGCTATCGAGGCGAAACTCGGTGTGCACCGGCGTTTCGCACCGCGCCGAGCGCTCGAGTTCGGCCAGCACGAGCGGCCGGTCTTGCGCCGACACACGCTGAAAATCACCCCAGCCATGCGGCCCCGGCGACACCTCGCCGTCGCCGAGCAGATGCCGCGTGTCGCCGCCGATATACGGAAACGAATACGCACCGGCCGGACTGCGCCGCAGTTGGAACACGACGGCCGGCAACGAGCGCGTCACGTCGAACAGGCGCCGTTCGGTTTCGCGCGCAAGCATTTCGGCGCGGCGGATGTCGGTGACGTCGACCATCGTGCCGAGCACGCAGACCGGCTGGCCGTCGCTGCCGCGGCAAACGCTCGTCCAGAAGAAGCCGTGCCGCGTCTCGCCTGCCTCGTCTTCGAACTGCAGTTCGACCTTCGCGAGACTGCCGCCGCGGAGAATCTCGCGCGTCATCTCGTCGAGCTTGCGGCTGTTCTCGCCGCCCCAGGTTCCCACTTCCGCCGTGGTGCGCCCGAGTACCGCGTCGCGGCGCTTCCCGCACGCTTTTTCATAGGCCTCGTTGATCGCGACATAGCGCCCGTCCAGGTCTTTCGCGATGAGCGGATAGGGCACCGTCTTCATCATCGTCTCCTGAAAGTTCAGTTGCAGCGCGAGTTCGCGCTCGGTCTGCTTGCGCAACCTGACTTCGCGTTGCAGCAGCAGATAGGCGCGCAACGTGACCAGCAGCACGACGCCGATACCGATCAGCACCGGCAGCAAGCGCATTGCGGTCACGCTCCAGACTCTTTCGTTGGCGGCAACGGGGCTCACCCACTTCTGCCAGATACGCTGCTTTTCGGCAGCGGGCATCGCCTGCAATGCGCGGTCGATCAGTTTGACGAGCGGGCTCAAGTCCTGACGCACCGCGAAATACAGCGAATCGGCTTCGCCGAGCGTGCCGAGCACCGCGAGCACGCCCGCATAGCGCTGCTGGAGTTGCGCATTGATGGCGGCCGCATTGCCGACGAGGATGTCGGCCTCGCCGCTCGCGACCTTGCGCAACGCATCGCCGAGACTCGCCGCGACGGCGATGTGTCCGGCCGGCACGGCTGCGAACGCGAGCGGCAGCGAGCCGGCCACATGCGGGGGAATGACGATGCGGCATGAAGCGAAATCGCCGAACGAACACGCGGGTGGCGCACCGCTGCGTCCGACGATCACGAGCGGATCGCGCTCGTAGACGCGGCTATGCTCGGCGCCGTCGAGAAGCGGGCCGTGGCGCGACGCCGTCGAGAGAATCGCGAGGTCGCCGCGCTGGAACGCTTCGACGGTGGACGGCCAGTCGGTCATGCGCGCGCGGTTGAATACGACACCCAGCGTGCTGCTCAGATAGGCGAGGTAGTCGGCCGTGAGGCCGACGGGGCGGCCCGCGTCGTCGATATAGCTGAACGGCGGCCAGTCGCCGTCGAAACCGACCGGCAACGGCGGCAGCGAGCGCAGCCAGTTCTTCTCCTGCGGCGTCAGCGTGAAGCCGGGCTCGGCCGGCTCGGGCGCGGCGCCGAAGTTGCCGGAAAGCCAGCGCGCGCGAATCTCGGCGGCCTCGGCGGGATTCATCGACGCGATTGCGTGGTTCAGACGATCGCGCAACGCAATGCGGTCGAGCGGCACGCCGAAGCGCAAGTCGAGTGCCTTGCCGCCCTGCTCGAACGCCACGCGCAGGCCGCGAAACTCGTCGGTCGCCAGTTCGAACTGCACGACCGGCGTGAAGCCGATGTAGAGATCGGCGTCGCCGCGCAGAACCGCCGCCAGTGCCTCGCGCGTGGTCGTGAACGGAACGAGCGCCGCGCGCGGAAACCCCTCGCGCAGCAGACGCTCGCGGGCGAAACCGTGCTCTATCGCAATCCGCGCGCCGGCGAGTCTGGCCGGGTTGGTATAGCGGTCGTCGTCGCGCCGCACGACCGCCGAGGCGAACGCGGCGATTTCGAAGCCGGGCCGGCCGCTCGCGACGTAGACGAGAAAAGCCGCCGCAAGCGTCGCCCCCACGAGTTGCGCGGCGATATACGGCAGCAGGTCGCGCACCGGAAAGCGTTGCGCGACCGTGAAGCCGATCGTGACCGCGGGGTTGAAATGCGCGCCCGAAGTCTCGCGAAACACATAGCTCGCGGTCGCAAAAGCAAGCCCGAACGCCAGCGACATTTCCAGCGCGCCACTGCCTTGCAGCACCCCGCCCGGATCGAGCACGGCGCTCCCGCACCCGACGAACACGAGCCATGCGGTGCCCACGCTTTCGGCCCACAGACGCTTACCTAGCGCGACCATTCCCTCTCCCATTCGTGTCGATACAGGGCAGAGGGCGCCGCCGGACAGCACGAAAACCTCTGCATTGATATCCCTCACCGCCTTCTATCAGGATGGCGAAATAAACGCCGCGCTACTCACAACGCTTGACGAGTCGTGAATAACACCGTGACGGGTTCGACATTATTGAATGGTGCCTACCCACGACCAATCAGAATATTCTTAAAACCAGGAGCAATCTGAATTGGGCTGTCACGAGACGCTGCGCGCATACGTCAAACATCGTCAAATCAATCCGATCTGACTCGCGTAGTTGACGAGATCGCCTTCGGTTTCGAGACCAAGCTTGCGCATCGCGCTGCGTTTCTGCGTGCTGATGGTCTTGCCGCTGCGCCGCAAGCGCCTGGCAATTTCATGCACCGAGAGTCCATGCGCGTAGAGCTGGAACACTTCCCACTCGCGCGCGCTGAGCGTGCCCGAATCCAGCTGCAAGTCCGGCTGCGCCGCTTCGAGCACCGCGCGCACCTGCTGCGACAGATGAATCCGCCCCGCGGCAACCGCTTCGATCGCATCGATCAAGGTCGCCGCGGCATCGCGTTTGTCGACGATGCCGGTCACGCCGATTCTGCGCAGGCCCATCAGCATCGGCGCGCGGTTCACCATCGTCAGCACGACGACGCGCGGATGCCGCTTGCGCCTCAGCACGCGGCGCAACAGCGGCACGGCGTTGCCACTGCCGTCGAGCCCCGGCATGCCGATGTCCGAGACGACGACATCGCACGCGCAAGTGTCGAGCAGTTTTTCGAGCGCGTCGGCATCGGCCGCTTCACCGACGATTTCGAGATTGGGTCGCGTGTGCAGCAGATGTCTGACGCCTGCGCGAATGCAGTCGTGATCGTCCGCCACGACAAGTTGGATCTTGTTTGCCATCCGTTGTTGTGTTGTCATCGGCACACCCGCACGCAACGTGCTCCCCGGGTCATGCCGATAGTGATGCCAGTGCCGCGCGGCTGCGCGGCACATCGCCGCCGCTCAGCGCTCCTGCCCGTCGCCCTGCCGGTCGCCGGGGTATTCGTCCTGCTGCCAGTCCGGTTCGGGGTCGCCGGCGCGACCGTAGACCGTGCCATGCTCATGGACATATTCGTGGCCATATCCGTGACCATATTCGCCGCCATAGCCAGGCCCGTACTCGAAGCCCCGGCCCGGCCACTCGGACACCACGCCGTGCTCGAACGCAAAGCGGAACAGTTCCGCGTCGCTATGGAGAGCCAGCTTGCGCATCGCCATGCGCTTCTGCGCGCTGATCGTCTTCACGCTGCGCCCGAGCCGCGCCGCGATCTCGGTGACGCCGGAGCCGGCCGCATATTGGGTGAACACCTCGAGTTCACGGCGCGACAGCGTGGCGCGCACGATGTCGAGCTGCTGGCTCATGGCGACGTCGGCGAGCAGCGCGCGCACTGCGGGCCCGACGTAGCACTCGCGCGCGAGCGCCGTCACCACCGCCACGCGAATCAGATCGATCCGGTCGCGCTTGCTGAGCAGTCCGTCGACGCCGAGCGACATCAGCCTGCGCAACGTCGACGCCTCGGTTTCCATCGTGAGGATCACGAGCGCGACATTCGGGTAGCGCTCCTTGAACAGCCTGACGGCATGGAAACCGCCGCCGTCGAACGCGCCCGGCATGTAGAGGTCCATCAGCACCAGGTCGCATGGACTGCGATCGACCTGGCGGAACAGCTCGTTGAGGTCCGCCGCGCGGCCGACCAGTTGCAGATCCGGATAGTTGCCGATCAGGTGCTCGATAGCCAGCAGAACCAGCGGATGGTCGTCCGCGATAATGGTTCGAACCGGCATGCCTGTCGCAGCAATGGAGTTCATCGTCTCACGCTCCCTCTTACGTTCGTTTCGTGATGCCTGATTCCGTGTGAACGGCATCTTCGAAATGATTGAGGATTTCGGCGGCGATACATATAAGAACGCTCTGAAATGGCGCGAACGATTTCGCGCATCTACGCCGGCTGATCCGATTCGAGGCAAGGCATGCCGTGAGCGCGCACATGCGCAAGCAGATCGGGGTCGGTGGCGACGCCGAGCCGCTCCATCGCCGCGCGCTTTTGCCGCGTGACCGTACGGCGATGGCAGCCGAGCGCCACCGCGATCTCGCCGATCGACTCGCCGCACACGAGCCGGCGCAGGATTTCGCTTTGGCATCCCGACAATTGCGACTCGGGCGCGAACGCCGGTGCATTCCCGTCGTCCGGCACGGGGCCAAGCGCCGCGACGACGGAGCGGCCCAGATAGCGCACGCCGGCCGCGCTGCGCGCAATCGCCTGGGCAAGCTCGTCGAGCGGGTCCGCTTTGGAAAACACACTCACCGCGTCATCCGAGACGAGTGCGCGCAGCACGTCGAGATCCGTTTGCGCGGTCGCGACGACCACGCGCAGCGCCGGCCAGTCGCGGCGAATGCACTGCACGAGGCCGAGTCCGTCTTCGAGCGTGCCGGCGGGTTCCGGCATCGAGAGATCGATCACGAGCACGTCGCACGGCGTGCTTTGCAGCAGCGCGATCAACGCGGCGGGAGTGTGCGCCTGGCCGACGACCGCGACACCCGTTCGGATCGCGAGCGTGGAGCGCAAGCCGAGCAGAATGAACGGGTGATCGTCAGCCAGGATGATTCGGAGAGTCGTCACGATGGACCTCGCATGTCGTAGCGGTGATGGGCTCGCGCGGCAAACGCCTGGTTGCGCCGCGCGTGTCGGGCCGCTTCCCGCTGCGCGCCAACGTGCCGAATCGGCTATCAGATCATCGCCACCATCGCGCGACAATCGGACCGTTCCGAATCCGCTTCAAAAGCGCATCGTGAGACTCGCGTTCCGGCGACTCGCGATCCGGCGTCTCACGATCCGGCGACATCGCAGGCGCGCGCCGTCGGCATCGCGCGTGCCGAGGCCGCGCGCGGCAGCACCGGCAGCGCGATCAATGCGCATGCGCTCGCGACCGCCCACACCATCGGCCACGAACCCACGGACAACAGACGCGGAATCACGAGCGGCGTCACAAACAGCGTGAGGAACACACAGGTGTTGCCGATCGCGAGCGCGGTGCCCGCGCGGCTCGTGCCGGCGAGCGTCGCGAGCTCGGTGAACGCGACGCCGTGCCATGCGGACGCACTCACACCACCGAGCACGATCATCAGCGCGAACAGTGCCGCGAGCGCGCCGTGATGCAGGCCGGCGATCCCCGTCGCAAGCGCGAGCGATGCGAACAGCACCGCGGTGAGCAGACTGCAGGCGCGCATATACGCACGGCGATTGCCGCGCCGGTCGGTCCACGTGCCGCTCCACACGCGCGCGATCGCGGCCCCCGTTTGCACGGCGGCCATCGTTACGCTGATCGCGAGCACGCCGGCCCGGCCGAAGTCGTGCAGAAACACGGTGCCGAACGTGATGACGGCGATCTGCGGTGCGCACAATGCGCCCGCGCCCAGCGCGACGCGCCAGATGCGCACGTCGCGCAGCGGCGAGACCGCCGCCGGCACGCTGGGCC
>NZ_JAAGPS010000131.1:0-20001 GCF_017105025.1 Paraburkholderia sp. Ac-20336
GTCATGCGGCCGATGCCGGCGTGCTGTCGGCGGCGATCGGCATGCAGACGCTGCACGTGCTGGCGACGAGCGTCTGGGGCGGCCTCGCGATGGCCTCGGGACTTGCGGTGCTGCCGGCGCTCGGCGCGTCGACCGCGCGCGGCATGCTGATCCGCACGGCGGCGCAGGTGTCGAACGTGTCGATCGTCGCGGTGGCGCTCGTGCTGCTGTCGGGCGTTTTCAACGCGGTGCGCGGTTCGGGGGGCTCGCTCGACGCGATCCTGTCGAGCACGTGGGGCCATGTGCTGACGCTCAAGCTCGTGCTGGTCGCGCTCGCGCTCGTGTTGGGCGGGCTGAACCGGCTGTCGGCGCTGCCGCGCCTGCGCCGCACCGCGTCGACGATGGACGCGCACACGTTCGTCAACGTGCTGTATCTCGAAGCGCTCGTGATGATCGGCGTGTTCGTCGTGGCGGCGGCGCTGTCGCATAGCGTGCCGGCGTTTGCGGCGCTCGGCTGAGCGTGGGTCAGATGGATGCCGTTTTGCCGATGCTCGGGCAGATCGGCATTGCTTTCGGGACAAGCTCGCCGGCGAGGGCCGACTCCGCGACGGTCTTCGGCCTCGCCTGCGCGTTCGGGTTCCTCTGTGCCGGGCCGCTTGCGGAGCGTGTCGGACAACGCACGTTGCGTGGCCGGCACATGCTCAGGCTGGAAATAGCCAGGCCTTACGCGGAATAGCGGAAGAATTCGACGAAGGCGCGCAATGCCGGGCGCATCTGTCGCCGGGAAGGGTAATAAATATAAAAGCCATCGAAAGGCGGACACCATTCTTCCATGACGGAGATCAGCCGCCCTTCGCGTACGTCGGCCGCGACGGCTTCCTCAAACAGAAACGCCAGTCCCACTCCGTCGAGGGCGGCCTGCCTCATCAATTCCTGCTGTGGCAGGATCACGCTGCCCTTGACCTCGACACTGACCGCATGCCCGTCATGCTCCAGTTCCCAACGGTATAGGCGTCCGCTTTCGAACCGGCGGCGGATGCAGTTGTGTGCGCTCAGATCGCGTGGATGCCGGGGCCTGGGATGTCGCTCGAAGTAGGCGGGGGCAGCGACAATCATGCCGCGCCGTGGCCCGTCGGCGCGTACCGCGATCATGTCGGCCGCGAGGCTCTCCCCGAGCCTGATTCCCGCGTCGCAACCCTTTTCGACGATGTCTTCAAAAATATCCGAAACGCGAATGTCGAGTTCGATCGCGGGATAGCGCGCCGTAAACGCCGGCAGGCGTCGCATGATGACTTCCTGGACCGCGAGAAACGGCATCGTGATCCGCAATGGGCCGGCGGGCGCAACGGCCCCTTCCGTGACCTCGGTGAATCCCGTTTCGATTTCGGCAAGGGGGCCGGCGACCCGGGCAAGGAGACGTTCCCCTTCCTCGGTCGGGCGTGTCGAGCGCGTGGTGCGCGCCAGCAACCTCAGGCCGAGCGTGTCCTCCAGCGTGGAGACCGCGTGGCTGACCGCTGAAGGCGCGATGCCGAGCTGATCCGCCGCTGCCCGAAAACTGCCAGTCCTGGCAACGGTCACGAAAACGACGAGTTGGGAAAGCTGTGTTCGATCCATTGTTCGAAATTTTAGATCAACACAAACTGCTTTACACGGGTTATCAGCATCATTCGCTCCAACTACCATGCTTCCATTCCGCGTTAATTCACAAAGGAGTGCGCTATGGAACATCGCAAGTTAGGAAAAATCGAAGTTTCGCCCATCGGTTTGGGCTGCATGGGGCTGAGCCAGTCTTATGGCGCGCAGGACGAAGCCAGTTCGATCCGGACGCTGCAGCGCGCCGTCGAGCTGGGCGTGAGCTTCTTCGATACCGCCGAGGTTTATGGACCTCATCGCAACGAGATTCTGCTGGGCAAGGCGCTCAGGCCTTACCGTGAGCGCGTGGTCATCGCGACGAAATTCGGCTTCGTCTACAACCGGGAGCGCAGCGATTTCGGCGAAATCACCGGAACGGACGGACGTCCCGAAAACGCCCGCGCGGTCGCGGAAGCCTCGCTGAAGCGCCTCGATACCGATGTCATCGACCTTTATTATCTGCATCGCGTCGATCCGGCCGTGCCGGTCGAGGAGAGTGTCGGCGCCATGGCCGAGCTGGTGGCCGAAGGCAAGGTGCGCGCCATCGGTCTTTCCGAGGTCTCCGCCGAGACGCTGCGGCGGGCGCATGCCATTCACCCGATCACGGCTTTGCAGAGCGAATACTCGCTTTGGACTCGCGATGTCGAAACAAACGGCGTGCTCGACACCTGCCGCGAACTGGGCATTGCCTTCGTGCCGTTCAGCCCGCTGGGCCGCGGCTTCCTGACCGGAAAAATGCCGGCCACCACCACGCTGGAATCGGGTGACTTCCGCCACAGCTTGCCGCGCTTCCAGCCCGGCCATATCGAGGCCAATCGCCAGTTGGTGACGGTGATCGAGGACATCGCCGCGGCGAAAGGCGCAAGCGCTGCGCAAGTCGCCCTCGCCTGGGTACTGGCTCAAGGGCGCGACATCGTGCCGATTCCCGGCGCAAAGCGCATCGCGAATCTGGAACAGAATGTCGATGCCGCGAGCCTTGCGTTGACCGAAGCGGAATGCGCACGGCTCGAAGCGACGTTCTCTCCCGAGAACATCTCGGGCAGCCGATATCCGGCTTCTTTCGAAGCAATGGGGCCGAAGTAGGTTTCCGCCCTGCCTGGAAGGACTCCACCCGATAGCCGTCCAGGGCAGCGGGCCGGAGTCGCCGGGAAATTAAAAAAAGCAAAAAAAAGCGCCGCACGGCAGTAGGGCGCGTGCGGCGCAATACACACGATTGGCTGGCATCGACCAGCCGATCCGCTCCTGCTCTCTTCAGGCCACGAGCGCTTCGTCGTGCACTGCGTCGTGCGCCCGCTCCAGGGTCTCCTCCGGAAACATCTCCTGCTGAAGCTCGCCCGCGTCGCTGAACCACTGGCAGATCAGCCAGTTGCCCGGCGCGAACACGACCGGGCCGCTCCAGGTTGCCGTCATCGGACGGCCGCCGGACTTCAGTTTCAGCACGTCGCCCGGGCTGTACACCGGTTTGGCGTTTCTCTTGATGAGCCGCATCGCGAGCCTCGCTTACTCGAAGCCGAGCCGATGGGCGAGGATCGGCGCGCAGAACAGCGCGATCGCACAGCCCGCGGCCTTGCCTTCGAGTTCGGCGCCGGCCGCGCGCGAGCCGACCATCTGCGTGAGCAGATCGAATATCTGCGGCAGGCAGTACAGCACCGCCGCGCCGATAAAGCACTTTGCGACCACCGCGATGCTCCAGCCGCGCTCGTACGCGAACATCGCGCCGATGACCCGCAGCACGCCGAACGCGACCAGCGCGCCGACCGCCGCCTGTTCGCGGATCAGATAGTCAGGAAGGAATTCGCCCACGTTGTTCCCCGTAGCATGTGTCGTTTGCATGCATTTGAGCAAGGAGCGGGCCATGCGTATGTCCGATACCGAACCAATGGCGCGCAAGCCTTGCCGGGTAAGGCTTTGCGAGGAGAGGGCGAAATCCGGGAGCGGTCGTGAAACGCCGGTTCGAGGCGTGGCGGTCCGGGATGTTACGTTACTGCGACGGCCCGCGCGTCACGTGGCCGTAACACGCGGGCGGGGCGTCGGCGAAGCGTTCAGCGGATGCGCTCGATCTTGCCGACAAGGAACAGATACGACAGCGCGCCGACCACGCCGACCGCGCTCATGAACATCAGCGCGGGCTTGAAGTCGCTGTTTTTGACGATGAAGCCGATCACCACCGGCACGCAGATCGACGACAGATTGCCCATCAGGTTGAACATGCCGCCGGTCAGGCCGAGCAGCTCCTTCTTCGCCATCGACGACACCAGCACCCACGTGATCGACGAAAAGCCGCTGCCGAAGAACGCGATCGCCATGAAGAGGATCACCATCGCGGGCGTGTCGACGTAGTTCGCGCCGACGATTGCCGTCGACAGCAGGAGGCCCGTGACGATCGGCACCTTGCGCGCGACCGTGGCCGACACGCCGCGCCGCATCATCCAGTCCGACAGCAGGCCCGAGGCGAGAATGCCGACGAACGCCGCGAGAAACGGCACGGCCGCCATGAAGCCGGCCTTCAGGAAGTCCATGTGCCGGTACTTGACGAGGTAGGTCGGAAACCAGGTGAGGAAGAACCACAGCGTCGAGGTCACCGCGATCTGGCCGATGTACACGCCCCACAGCTTGCGGTTGCCGAGCACGGCGCGCCAGTCGGCGGCGGTATAGCGGGCGCGGGCGCGCGGCGCGCTGCCGAGTTCGACGAGGCCGCCGCCTGCGCGGATGACGTCGAGTTCGGCCGCGTTGATGCCGCTGGCCTCGGACGGCTCGCGATACAGCGCGTACCAGACCAGCGCCCAGCCGATGCCGAGCGCGCCCGTCAGAAAGAACACGCCCTGCCAGCCGAAGTGCTGCTGCGTGAGCACGAGCACCGGCGTCAGGAACGCGAGCCCGACGTACTGGCCGGACGTGTAGCTCGCGATGGCGCGGGCCCGTTCGTTATCGGGAAACCATGTGGTGACGACGCGATTGAGCGTCGGATAGGCGGGCGCTTCGAGCGCGCCCAGCAATACGCGCAGCGACAGCAGCACCGCGAACGCGCTGGCGAAGCCCTGCAGCAGCGTCGCGAGTGACCATAGTCCGATGATCAGCGCGAGCAGCAGGCGAGGCCGCGTGCGGTCCACGAGGATGCCGCCGGGAATCTGCAGCAGCGCATACGACCAGCCGAAGGCCGAGAACACGAGGCCCATCTGGGCGGGATCGAGTTGCAGGTCCTGGCCGATCGCGGTCGCGGCGATCGACAGATTGCTGCGGTCGAGATAGGTGATGACGACGGTGACGAACAGCACCGCGAGCAGGCGATGGCGCTTGCCGGTCGCTTGCATTTGGGTGTGGGTTGTCTCCACGAGGGTCAGCCTCTTGATGATTTTGTTATCGGCGGCGGGCGGGGGCGACGAACCGGCAGGGCGCGGTCGCGTCTATCGGACGGCGCGCAACAGCCGCCGCCGGGCCGCATGGGATGCGTAGCCTGGCGCTGACCCCAGGTGCACCCCAAGGCGCACCGATGCCGGCACGCTGCCCGCCGGCGGCGTGCCGCTTCATCCGCTCAGGGGCGCGGAATCACCATTCGGCGACGCTGCCGTCCGCGTGACGCCACACCGGATTGCGCCAGCGATGACCGACCTTCGCCATCTCGCGCACCTTCTCCTCGTTGACCTCGATGCCGAGTCCCGGGCCCTGCGGAATCGACACGAAACCGTCTTCGTACCTGAAGACCTCCGGGTTTTTGATGTAGTCGAGCAGGTCGTTGCCCTGGTTGTAGTGAATGCCGAGGCTCTGTTCCTGGATGAACGCGTTGTAGCTGACCGCGTCGATCTGCAGGCAGGTGGCGAGCGCGATCGGGCCGAGCGGGCAATGCAGCGCGAGCGCGACGTCGTAGGCCTCGGCCATCGCGGCGATCTTGCGGCATTCGGTGATGCCGCCCGCGTGCGACGCGTCCGGCTGGATGATGTCGACGTAGCCGCCCGAGAGGATGTGCTTGAAGTCCCAGCGCGAATACAGACGCTCGCCGAGCGCGATCGGCGTGTTGGTCTGATTGACGATGTCGCGCAGCGCCTCGGCGTTCTCCGAGAGCACCGGCTCCTCGATGAAGAGCAGCTTGTACGGATCGAGCTCCTTCGCGAGCACCTTCGCCATCGGCTTATGGACGCGGCCGTGGAAGTCCACGCCGATGCCGACGTTCGGTCCGACCGCCTCGCGCACCGCCGCGACGTTGTTGATCACGCCTTGCACCTTGTCGAAGGTGTCGATGATCTGCAGCTCTTCCGAGCCGTTCATCTTGACGGCCTTGAAGCCGCGCTCGACCACCGCGCGCGCGTTGTTGGCGACGTCGCTCGGGCGGTCGCCGCCGATCCACGAGTACACCTTGATGCGCTCGCGCACCTGGCCGCCGAGCAGCGCATGCACCGGCACGCCATGATGCTTGCCCTTGATGTCCCACAACGCCTGGTCGACGCCCGCGATCGCGCTCATCGTGATCGGGCCGCCGCGATAGAAGCCCGCGCGGTACATCACCTGCCAGTGGTCCTCGATCAGCAGCGGGTCCTTGCCGATCAGATAGTCGGACAGTTCCTCGACCGCCGCGGCCACCGTATGCGCGCGGCCCTCGACCACCGGCTCGCCCCAGCCGACGATGCCCTCGTCGGTCTCGATCTTCAGGAAGCACCAGCGCGGCGGGACGATGAAGGTTTCGAGTTTGGTGATTTTCATGGTGCGTGTCTCCTCGCGGCCGGCGCTGGCGGAAAAAAATTCGGAAACCCGATGCTACAACAAAGCGCTTTAAAGTACTATTAATAGTATTATTTGCCACATAGTGGTCAGACTGGAACCATGGCCGTCGCCGCGTGGCGGCACGAGACCAGCGACCGATCAGCGACTCACCAGCGACAGACCGACCCGCGCGAGGAGAAAACCATTCAGCACGACCTGCACGGGCGAGTCGCCCAACTGCTCGCGACCGCGATTCTGCGCGGCGATTACGCGCCCGATTCGATCCTGCCGCGCGAGGCCGAGTTGATGGAGCGCTTCGGCGTGAGCCGCACGGTGCTGCGCGAGGCGCTGCGCACGCTGACGTCGAAAGGGCTGATCGAATCGCGGCCGCGCGTCGGCACGCGGGTGCGGCCGAAGTCGGCGTGGAATCTGCTCGATGCCGATCTGCTCGACTGGTACTCGCGCGTCGCCGAGCCGATGGCATTCGCGCTCAAGCTGCAGGAAATGCGCGAGATGATCGAACCGTATGCGGCGAGCCTCGCGGCCGCCTCGCATACGGACGACACGCTGCCCGCGCTCGAGGCCGCGCATGCAGCGATGGTGGCGGCGTGCAACGTCGACGCATGGGTGCGCGCGGACCTGCAGTTTCATCTATGCGTGCTAAGCGCATGCAGCAACGAATTGCTGATTCCGCTCGGCGCGCTGATCGAGCGCACGCTCGAGGCGCAGCTGCGGCTCAATGCGAAACGCGCTGACGTGTTCAATGCGTCGCTCGCCGAGCATACAGCGGTGTTCGAGGCGATCCGCGCACGCAATGCGCAATGCGCGCGCGCGGCGATGGCGTCGTTGCTCGGCGTGACGCGCGGGCGGATCGAAGGGTGAGGCGGGTGAGCCGGGTGAGTGGTCAATCCATCGCCGCATGCGCCACCGATGCATCGGGCGCCTTGTGCGACGGCCGGATCAACAGCAAGAGCGGAATCACCAGCAGCGTTGCCATGAACATCAGCTTGAAGTCGTTCAGATACGCGACCATCGACGCCTGCTGCGTGATCGACGCGTTGAGCGCCGCGATGTCGTAGTTCGAGCCGCTGCCGAGCATCGGCTGGATCGCCGGATTGAACGCGGTGATGTTCGCCGCGAGGTCCGCGTGCGAGATCTGCGTGTTGCGCGTCATCAGCGTCTGCACGATCGAGATGCCGATACTGCTGCCGATGTTGCGCATCAGGCTGTAGGTCGCGGTGCCGTCGGCGCGCAGTTCCGGCGAGAGCGTCGAGAACGTCAGCGCGGAGAGCGGCACGAACACGAGGCCGAGCCCGAAGCCCTGGATTACGCCGGGCCACACGATGTCCGATGCCGACAGCACGATCGTGTACTGCATCATCTGCCAGAGCGCGAACGCCGAGATCAGGAAGCCCGAGAGCAGCAGAAGCCGCGCATCGACGCGCTTGAGCAGGCGCCCCGCGATCAGCATCGCGACCATCGTGCCGGCGCCGCTCGGCGCCGTGACGAGGCCCGTGGTCGCGACCGGATAGCCCATCAGGTTTTGCAGCATCGGCGGCAGCAGCGCGCGCGTCGCATACATGACCGCGCCGATCACGAAGATGAAGAACGTGCCGGTCGCGAAGTTCGGGTCCTTCAGCAACTGGTACTTGAAGAACGAATGCTTGCCGACCGTCGCCGTGTGCACGAGAAAGAACGCGAAGCTGATTGCCGCGACGAGCGCCTCGATCACGATCTCGGTCGACGAAAACCAGTCGAGCTGTTCGCCGCGATCGAGCATGGCCTGCAAGGCGCCGATCGCGAGACCGAGCGTGATGAAGCCGAACGCGTCGAACTTCACGTCGTGCTTCGGCTCGCGCGTCGGCAGGAAGGTCGCGACGCCGAACAGCGCGAACGCGCCGATCGGCACGTTGATGAAGAACACCCAGCGCCAGTTGTAGCTGTCGGTGAGCCAGCCGCCGAGCGTCGGACCGAGAATCGGCCCGACCATCACGCCCATGCCCCACACGGCCATCGCCTGGCCCTGCTTTTCGCGCGGGTTGATGTCGAGCAGGATCGATTGCGAGAGCGGCACGAGCGAGGCGCCGAAAACGCCTTGCAGCAGACGCGACAGCACGATTTGCGGCAGCGTTTCCGACAGCCCGCATAGCGCCGAACTGACGGTGAAGCCGGCGATCGCGATCAGCAGCAGACGCTTCACGCTGAGCCGGTCCGAGAGCCAGCCGGTCAGCGGCGTGGCGATCGCGGCGGCGACGATGTAGGACGTCAGCACCCACGTGATCTCGTCCTGCGACGCGGACAGCGTGCCTTGCATATGCGGCAGCGCCACGTTGGCGATCGTGCTGTCGAGCGTCTGGATCAGCGTCGCGAGCATGATCGAGATCGTGATCATCGGCCGGTTGAGCGGTGCGGTGGCGCTCGCCGGCGTGGAAGCTGAGGACATGAAAGAGGGGGGCGGCCGATATAATAAGCATGCTTATTATATCGGCGGAACGGGTTTGCGCTATCGGGAGTTGTGCTGAGCCTGGCGCGCTCGCGTGCGTGCCGGCGCGCGGCAAACCGGGGGGCTTCCGTATAATCCGCGCATGAAAACCCAACTCGAAGAGCGCTTCGGCTTTCTGATTTCCGACGTCGGCCGCCTCGCGGGCAAGCGTTTCGACGACCTCGCGAAATCGTCGGTCGATCTCACGCGCGCGCAGTGTCGTGTGCTGGCCTATCTCGGCCACTACGGCGACATCAACCAGGCGCGGCTCGCGGACCTGCTCGAAGTCGCGCCGATCTCGGCCGGCCGTCTGCTCGACCGGATGGAAGAGGGCGGCTGGATCGAGCGGAGCGCGAATCCGCAGGATCGCCGCGAGCGCCAGGTGCGCATGACGCCGAAGGCCGAGGGCACGCTCGGCAAGGCGCGCAAGGTCGGCGACGAGGTCGCGCTCGAAGCGCTCAACGGTTTCAGCGATGCCGAGGCGGCACAACTGATTGCGCTGTTGCAGCGGGTGCGCGGCAATCTGAGCCGGATCGTCGATCGCTGAGCTCACCCCGCCATTGCATCACCGGCGTTATTTCGACTCGGAAGCCGGTGCGGCGCCGCCCGGCGGCACCAGTTCGTAACAGGCCGGCGTCTCGGCCTGCCTGGTTTTTGCATCGGACTGCTGCGGGTCGATGCATTTGAACGCGCTCTGATCGCGCTGCACGAAGATCGTGTCGGCCGGGCCGCCGTTGCCGCGCGTGTCGTTGACGACCGCGGCGATCCTGTAGCCGTCCTGCAGCAGCGTCGCGAGCGTCATGGGGCTCGCGCGCCACTGGCTGTCGGCCGGCGTCTGCGCCCGGGCAGCGAGCGTTGCGCCGGCGCAGACGAGCGCGAGGGAAGCCGCGGTAGCGGCGAGCGCGGCGGTGCGAAACGTCATCAGGGAACCTCCTCGAAGTTGCGATTCTGCAAGGAAGCCTGCAAGCTCCTGGAACCCGGACGCGCGGTGCTTTGGCATCGCCGGGGAAAACTTGTCAGGCTTGCGCGAGCTGCCATTCTCTCAAGAGTGGGCGTGCGCAACAAACCCGGGGGCGTTTCAGCGGCTCCTTTCCGCGATGTCATCGCTCGCTCATCCGTTGGGTTGCTCGCGATACCTAAGGATGCCTATCGATAACGGCAGGGGCGGCTCGAGCGCGCGGCTGCGATACTCTGCGATACTCTGCGATATCCCGCGCTGCCACGCGTTACCCTGCGTTACCCCTTTACGGCTTCGTGAAGCCGACCAGCTCGACATGCGTGGTCGTCGGCGCGGCGTGCGTCGCCTGGTCGGTGTAGTCCAGCTTCACGATGCGGCCGACCGCCGGCGCATACCAGTCCACTTCCCGGGTCTGGCCCTCGCCGCGGTTGCCCCCGCCGGCCGACCACGCAACCGATTGCTCGATCCTGAACGCCTGGAACGATCCGGCCGCCGTCTCGACAAGCTCGACGTCGACGACCTTCGACCGGCGCTGGCCGATGGCTTCCCAACTGCCTGTCTTGTAGGAGTAGGAACCCGACCAGGCATCCCCGACGTGCATGGGAAAGCGCAGCTTGCCGTCGCTCGGCTCGTAGCTCGTCGCGCCGAGTTTCACAATGTTGCCGTTTGCGTCGAGGACGGTGGCTCCCTGGTTGAGTTCGACGCGACCGGGCCCGACGTTCGACACCGCTTGCGTATAGGTCGAATTTTTGGACGGGTCGAGAGCGTTCTCGTATTTGAAGGTCCACTTTTCGCCAACCACATAGGCGGGCGTATCGGCTTGCGATAGCGGAGCGGGCTGCGCTGCCGGGGCGGGCAGGCTCGCGGCCTGCGGCGACGATTGGGCGAGGACCGGGCCCGCGGCGCATGCCGCCGCGAGCGCGAACGCGGCAAAGCCGACCGATGAGGAGGGAGTTCGCGAGATCATGGGAATAAGCTCAATTCAGGATGAACTGTCGACCGGACGTCGTCTGCTTCGCCGCGCGCGCGAGGCCGGTTGCCGTCGCCGGGCTGGCGCTTTGCGTCGAGCTTTGCGGCGAGGCGGCCGCCGGGGCGCCGATCGGCGCGTTGTCGGTCTGTGCCGTCGTGAATTTCCAGCTCACCGAAAACGGCGTCGCCGCGAGCGAGGTGTTCGTCAGCGTGCCGGAGACCTTGGCCGTGTAGGTCATGCTGGTCGCCAGCTTCGCGGTCGGCACGCAGATCGCGAGGCGCGTCGCTTCCGCGTTGTTCGAGCTGTCGGTCTCGAGGCACGGGACGTTGTTGCCCGAGGCGTCCGCGATGGTGAACGAGACGTTCGAGAACGCCGCGTTGTCGCCGCCCGAGAGCGTTACCGGGTAGCCGACCACGGTGTTTTCGAGTGCCGGCTGGGCGGCCACCGGGTTCGGGCTCTCGTTGGCGAACCAGCCTGTATCGACGCCCGTCATGCCGTTGTACGGCCAGGCGACCAGTTGGCCCTCGCCGATGACCTGCTTGTAGTCGGCGAAATCGACCGTCAGCGTGGAGAGCTGCGAGGTGCTCGCGGCGTTGGCGACGCCCGCGCCGGCGTGGACCGAGTCGAAAAGCATGGGCGCGCGGTGGAAGGGGGCGTCGAACAACGCTTCGATCGCTTCGGTCGAGTTCAGGAACGGACCGGAGAAACCGGCCGTGACTTCGCCGACGGAGCTGGTCGAGTAGAAGAGGTTCACCCGGTCAGTCGGCGAGTAGCCGGTGTAGCCGGGCTGGCCGGCCGTTTCGTAGTGGCCGATGACGTTGTTGTCCTGTTCCCACAGCGAATGGTTGGCCGCAGCCTGGGCGACGCCGGATTGGGCGCTCAACGCGGGGAGTCCGATCTGTGCCCGCTTGTTGTTGACGAAGGCGAGCGCGTCGGTCGCCGTGTCGCCGCTTGCCGCAAACGGGCCGGCTGCCGCGGTGCCGGGCGCGGCAAGCAGCGAGACGCTCGGCGGCGAGATCGATGGCGCGGGGTTCGTGTCGCCGGTCGAACTACTACTACTGCTGCCGCCGCCGCCGCCGCATGCCGCCAGGATCATGGCCCCCGTTGCAGCTCCCAAAACTGTTTTTTTCATTGCTGGTCCGTTGTGATGAGCGAGTCGTCTCGCGTGTATCTGCGACGCAATGATTGCCTGGCGAGCGGTCTTTCACCTCGCGATTCGTCCGCGATTTCTTTGCGATTCGTCCGGGCGGGCGGCCAGCGTGCGGGAGCCGCTGGAAAATGGCGCGAGACGAAATCAATCGCCCTGCGCCGGGATAAAATCGGCCCCACGTAAAGTAAAAAAATTCGACTACGGGGTTGGGGAATGCCGGGGCCGTTTCTGAAATTTGACAGCCGAAGCGTGGGGGCGGGCGACGCGGAGGAAATCTGGCGCGAGAGCTTGCGCCCGCTCTACGAGGTGTGGCGGTGCAGGGAGGCGCGGTTTCGGGCGAAGATCGAAGTGTGGGATCTGGGCTCGATGCTGATGACCCGCCACTTTGCCTTCGACGACGTCCAGTTCCGCCGCACGCGCGGAAAAATTGCCTCGACGCCGGCCGAGCAGTGTCTTGTTCATTGCCTGCTCGGGGGCGAACTGGCTTCCGAGTTCGATGGCGGCCAGCAGCGCGTGCCGGTCGGCTCGGTCGCTTTGCGCGACCTGGCGATCGAGAACGTGGGTTTTGCGCGCAGCGCGCCGATGCTGACGTTGAGCGTGCCGCGCGCGTCGCTGGAGCGGAGGCTGCCGCTCGGCGCGCCCTTGCACGCGGTCGGATGGGAGGCCAATGATCCGATCGGCGGGATGGTCACCGCGCATATCCAGTCTCTGGGGCGTCTGGTTAACCGCATGACGCAGGAGCAGGCGAGGCTGGCCGGGGAGGCGACGCTGAGCTTGCTGGCCTCGTGTCTCTTGCCGAAGGCGAAGCCGGGCGCCCGTCGAGGCGACCCGCGGCTCGCGCCGATGCTGCGGGCGCAGGCGCTATCGCACATCGAGCGCAATCTGTCCGATCCCGGACTCGACGCCGCCGCGGTGGCCGCCGCTGTCGGAATCTCGCGGACGGCGCTCTACGAACTGTTCGCAGCCTCGGGCGGGGTCGCCCGCCATGTGCGCGCGCGCCGGCTGGACGAGGCGATGCGTCGCCTGCGCATGCCCGGTGTCCCGCGGGAGCGGGTGGCCGAGATCGCGTATGGCCTGGGTTTTTCTGCGGAATCCGTTTTCAGCCGCGCCTTCAAGGAGCGGTTCGGCTGCGCGCCTTCCGAGGCCCGCGAGGCGGCCGAAGCGCCGGTTGCGAGGTCGAGCGGCGGCACGCAAAGCATTGGCGCGGCTTATGAAGCGAAGGTGCAGAGTTTGCCTGTTTGAGCGGCTGGATGGAGTGAGTTGTGGTGGGCGCTAGTCGAGGGCGAAGTAGGTCTGGGTTGATGAAGCGTCGGTGATGCGCTGTGTGTCGGGCTGATCGGCGTGCCGTGTCAGAGCGGATTTGCCTTCGACCTGGCTGTTAGGCGAGCACTCTGCCACCGTGATCTGTCGTATCGCCTTCGCGAATAAAAGCGCTCATTGCAAGCTGACGAAGTTTCGGTTGGGCTTCACTTTAACCGCTTCGTATGATGATATCGAAGCGGTCGGCTGAAAACGAAGAGATTGAAGCGGAGACATGCGTCAATTCTTCGGCCAGCGCGTTGCGCGCCTCGGTAGCCAGCGTACCGGTCGGGTAATGAACATGGATCAGAGGCACGGCGGTCCGCTCCTTCGATAGAAACAGGTCGTAACAACATAAGCGTGTAAGCCGGCCTTGGGACAAAGACGTCGGCCAGATGCGGCGCATCCGCCAATTTATAAAGCTCGCTGTTGATGAAACTCGTAGGTGTCCGGCATTCTGGCTCAGATGCCTTGACCGCCCGACACTTCGATGCGCTGTGCGTTGACCCAGCGGTTGTCCTCGGACAAGAGGCTGGCGATCATCGGCCCGATGTCGTCAGGCACACCGACGCGACCCAAAGCCGTCATGTCCGCGAAGAACTTGTTGAATTCCGGGGTATCACGCACGGCGCCGTTGAAGAAATCAGTCTCGATCGCGCCCGGCGCCACCGCATTGACCGAGATTTTGCGGCGACCCAGTTCCTTGGCCATATATACGGTCAGTACCTCAATTGCACCCTTGACCGAGGCATAAGCCGACCAGCCTTCGGCAGACACTCGGGTCAGACCAGTGGACAGGTTCACAATGCGCCCCCCGTCAGCGAGCAGGGGCAGCAGCTTCTGCGTGAGGAAGAACACGCCCTTGAAGTGCACATTGACCAGTTTGTCGAACGCGTCCTCGCTCATCTCGGCAATCGGCGCCACGTCGCCATGTCCGGCGTTGTTGACGAGATGGTCGAAGCTGTCGCGCTGCCAGGTCTGGTGCAACGCGGTCCTCAGCCGTTCTGCGAAGGCCGCGAAAGTGGTGGCGTCGTCGGCGTCCAGTTGAAGGGCTACCGCCTTGCGACCGAGCTTCTCGATCTCGGCGACCACGGCCTTGGCTTCTGCTTCGCGACTGTGATAGGTAATGATGACGTCGCCGCCCCGACTGGCGATGGCCAGGGCGGTATTGCGGCCGAGGCCGCGGCTGGAACCCGTGACGACAGAAATCCTGCTCATGAACGACTCCTTGGTAACGTATAAGAAGGCGTTCATTTTGTCGCGCGGAACGTGGATTACCTTTGCCTGAATCGCCGAGTTCTTGGCCTTTTCCTCCGAAGGTGGATTTCGCGCCGCCTGAAACGCGCTAGGATGCCGAGGTAAAAAACGCTCGTAGCACGACGATATGAACGACACCCTGCTCGACGCGGTGCGCCGCTACGCGAGTGCCTATACTGGCCCGACAGGCGTGGCCCAAACTCCCATCCCGGCCCTGACCACCATCCGGGCGACCCAGCCGAGCGGGATCGACTATGCGATTTCCCGGCCGCTGGCCTGCCTGGTGTTGCATGGAGGCAAGCGGGTCACGATGGGTACGAAAACGTTCGACTTCAGCGCCGGCGATTCGCTGCTGATTACGGCCGACGTGCCGACGGTAAGCCAGGTCACGCGCGCCAGCGCCGCCGAGCCGTACTTCTCGCTGGTGCTGGATCTGGATCTGACGGCTATCGCCGAACTTGCCGTGGAGATGAAACTGGGGCCCGCGGCCCAAGGGTCGCCCGTGCGGGTTGAGCCATCCGACTCAGAGGTGGCCGATGCAGCGCTGCGCCTGATGCGGCTGATCGAACGCCCCGCGGCGCTGCCCGTTCTGCAGGCCCAGCTCGTGCGGGAAATGCACTACTGGCTGCTGGTCGGAAAACACGGCGCCGCGATCCGTCACTTGGGCTGGCCGGAGAGCCACACCCAGCGCGTGGCACGTGCTGTCGCCCTGCTGCGCAGCGAGTTCGCGCAGCCGCTGCCGATTGAGCGGCTGGCGTCCGAGGCCCGCATGAGTCCATCGTCGTTCTACCAGCATTTCCGGGCGGCGACCTCGTTGTCCCCGTTGCAATTCCAGAAGCAATTGCGCCTGATCGAAGCTCGCAGGCTGATGGCGTCGGAAGGTGTGTCGGCCAGCGGCGCGGCGTTTTCCGTGGGCTATGAAAGCGTCCAGCAATTCACGCGGGAATACCGGCGAATGTTCGGCCTACCTCCGAGCAGAGACGTCGATGCCATCAAGGATGCTACCAGCACCGTTGCTGCGGGAAGGTCTGCAGAAGCTATTCTCGGAGCGCGCCTTTTACCACTTGAACCGAATCAGTCGTGAGAATCCGCTGACAGCCGGCCGGCGCTTCCATGTTGCGTCGGCGCCCAAAACCGGCGCAAGCCTATCCTGCTGTAAGGACTTTCGCTGTATGTCAACTACGGTTTATGGGCTGTGGATGACCGTCTCCGTTTGCGTTTTGATGCACACGGGTTACGCAATCTATTTGCACTTTCAGCTCGCCGGTTACGCAGGGTTGCTGCGCGCGTAACACGTTGTTCTGCGCCGCTCACTGGCATCGTTCGCTTTCGATGCTTATTTTATTTGCGCGAGCTGCTACCTACAGCCTTCACAGGCGCGCACAGGATTTGCGCGAAGGAGTGAACCTCTGCGCACGATGTTTGCTTGGTATGGTGTACGACTTGATCTTTACCGGTCGCGTGATTTGCGATTCCTTTGCCGTGAGGCGGTAGATGCTGCGTGTGCGCTTAGCCGTAGAGGTAGCAGACTGCATCCCTGTAACCGGCCTTGTCACGCCGAAACTGCTGGCGCGGGCCACCATATCGAAGCCGCACGAGCGCTCCCAATTCCATCAGAGACGCAGCCTGCGCGGCGAGGATCAACCGCCGCGGAATGGGGCTGGCCAGCAGAATAGCCGGGGTTTGCTCCCGTTCGGTCTGACCTCCTGTTGCTATGACACATTGCAGCGTGGCGGGAACGACTCGGTACTACACGGTAGCCGCCGGCGCGCGATAGCATCCGCTCCCGGAAAATCGCTCGCATCTAAAACGTTTGGCTGCTTTAGATGCGTAATGCCCCTGTTCGGGCGCATTCCCGGCGTTCCAGAACAAAAAAGCCGCTGCTTCGTGAGAAGCAGCGGCTTTTTCTTGCAACTGGTGGCGAATCAGGGACTCGAACCCCGGACCTGCGGATTATGATTCCGTCGCTCTAACCGACTGAGCTAATTCGCCGAAAGAAGCGAGATTATGCTGACGCAGCCGGAAGCTGTCAACCCCCGGCCCACAACTTTTTCAGACAGCCCGGACTACTACCTGAGCACAGTCCCCAGACACCCCCTCAATCCTTCGCATAAATATCCGAGTCTTTGGTCTCGCGCACGAACAGCATGCCGATCACGAAGGTGACCACCGCGATCACGATCGGATACCAGAGCCCCGAGTAGATGTTGCCCTTCGCCGCCACGATCGCGAACGCGGTCGCTGGGAGGAAGCCGCCGAACCAGCCGTTGCCGATGTGATACGGCAGCGACATCGACGTATAGCGGATGCGCGTCGGGAACATCTCCACCAGCATCGCCGCGATCGGCCCGTACACCATCGTCACGTAGATCACGAGGATCGTCAGGATCACGATGCTCATCGGCCAGTTGATCTGCGCGGGGTTGGCCTTCGGCGGATAGCCGGCGGCCTTCAGCGTCGCGGCGAGCGTCGTCTCGAACAGCTTGGTTTGCTCCTTCGCGTCGGGCGCGTGGCCGTCGAACGTGTTGACGACGGTGTCGCCCACGCGGATCTGCGCGATCGTGCCGGCCGGCGCCGCGACGTTGTCATAGTTCAGGCCGGCCCGCGAGAGCGCGCCCTTCGCGATGTCGCACGAGGTCACGAACTTCGCCGTGCCCACCGGGTTGAACTGGAACGAGCACTCGGCCGGATCGGCGATCACGACGATCGGCGACTTCGCCGTTGCCGCTTCGAGCGCCGGGTTCGTGTAGTGCGTGAGCGCCTTGAAGAGCGGGAAGTACGTCAGCGCGGCGATCAGCAGGCCGGCCATGATGATCGGCTTGCGGCCGATCCTGTCCGACAGCGAGCCGAAGAACAGGAAGAACGGCGTGCCGATCAGGAGCGCGAGCGCGATCATGATGTTGGCGCTGGTGCCGTCGACCTTCAGCGTCTGAGTGAGGAAGAACAGCGTGTAGAACTGGCCCGTGTACCAGACCACAGCCTGGCCGGCCGTCAAGCCGAGCAGCGCGAGAATCACGACCTTCAGGTTCTTCCACTGGCCGAACGCCTCGGAGAGCGGCGCCTTCGAGGTCTTGCCCTCGGCCTTGATGCGCTCGAACACCGGCGACTCGTGCAGTTGCAGGCGAATCCACACCGACACCGCGAGCAGCAGGATCGACACGATGAACGGAATGCGCCAGCCCCATGCACCGAACGCGTCTTCGCCCATGAACGTGCGCACGCCGAGAATCACGAGCAGCGACAGGAACAGGCCGAGCGTGGCGGTGGTCTGGATCCACGCCGTGTAGAAGCCGCGCCGGTTCGCCGGTGCATGTTCGGCGACGTAGGTCGCGGCGCCGCCGTATTCGCCGCCGAGCGCGAGGCCCTGTAGCAGCCGCATCGCGATGAAGATCACCGGCGAAGCGATGCCGATCGACGCATAGCCGGGCAGGAAGCCGACGAGGAACGTCGACAGGCCCATGATGATGATCGTGACGAGGAACGTGTACTTGCGCCCGACCATGTCGCCGAGACGCCCGAACACGATCGCGCCGAACGGCCGCACCGCGAAGCCTGCCGCGAAGCTCAGCAGCGTGAAGATGAACCCCGCGGTCGGATTGACGCCCGAGAAAAAGCTCTTGCTGATGAAGGCCGCGAGCGAGCCGGCCAGATAAAAATCGTACCACTCGAAAACCGTGCCCAGCGACGATGCGAAGATCACCCGCTTCTCATCGCGCGTCATCGGCACGTGCGAGATTTGCCCGCCAACGGTAGCCATAGGTCGTCTCCCATATTGATATGCACGCGGATCGCCGGCTCAGGCGTTCCCGTGCAACCGATTATTGGAGTGGAAACTTACGGCCTACTGACGCGGCGGCCGGGCAGGGGATGTCCCTGATAAATCGGCGAACGAACCGTCAACATACGTTCAATGTCGCACAAGACACGCTTAATTGTGCCTAATTGTCGAGCGTGTATCTCAAAATTACGGATGGGCGATACCTGACGCCGGGCCGCGTTAGGGTAAGTCCCGCCCCCGCTCGGGCACCTGCAAGCTGATGCGCACGAGCGTTCCCGCGAGTCGCGGCGACTCCTGGTAGACGTTGTCGTCGATGGTCATCTCGCCGCCGTGCATCGCCGCGATCTCGCGCACGATCGCGAGCCCGAGGCCGCTGCCGTCGCCCTCGCGGCCGAGAATCCGGTAGAAGCGCTCGACCACGCGCGAGCGTTCGGCGGCCGGAATGCCGAGGCCGGTGTCCTCGACTTCGAGATGCACGAGCCGCGCGGCCGCGTCGTTGCGCACGCGCACGGTAATGCGCCCGCCCGCTGGCGTATAGCGGATCGCGTTGTCGATCAGGTTCGACAGCAGTTCGCGCAGCATCACCGGATTGCCGGCCACTTCGACCGGCTCGTCGGGCGCCTCGTAGCCAAGGTCCATCTCCTTGGCGAGCGCGGGCTGCACCCATTCGCGCACCGCGCTGCGCGCGAGTTCGCCGAGTTCGACCGGCGTGAAGATCTGTCCCGAGCGGCGGTTTTCCGCGCGTGCGAGCGCGAGCAATTGCGTGACGAGCCGCGCGGCGTGCTCGGAACTGGTCGCGATCTGTTCGAGCGAGCGATGCACCTCGGCCGACGCGTTCTGCCGCAGCGCCAGCTCGGCCTGGGTGCGCAGGCCGGCGAGCGGCGTTTTCATCTGATGCGCGGCGTCGGCGATGAAGCGCTTCTGCAGCTCCATGTTCTGTTCGAGGCGCGTGAGCAGATCGTTGAACGAGGTGACGAGCGGCTCGATTTCGGGTGGCGCGCGCTGCGCTTCGAGTGGCGACAGGTCGTCCGGGCGCCGCGCGCGGATGTGCGCCTGCAGCGCATGCAGTGGCGCGAGCCCGCGCGACAGGCCGAACCACACGAGCAGGATCGCGAGCGGCAGGATCACGAACTGCGGCAGGATCACGCCCTTGATGATGTCGTTGGCGAGCTGGCTGCGCTTGTCGAGCGTTTCGGCGACCTGCACGAGCACGGGCTGCGCGTCGCGCGTCTGCGGAAACTCAACGGTCGTGTAGGCGACGCGGATGTCGTTGCCGCGCAGCACGTCGTCGCGGAATTCGACGATGCCCGGTTGCGGCCGGTCTTCTTCGTGCGGCAGCGGCATGTCGCGCTCGCCCGCGACCAGTTCGCCGCGCGTGCCGAGCACCTGGTAGAACACGCTGTCGACGTTGTCCGCGCGCAGGAAATCGCGCGTCGAGTCGGGCAGCGACAGCTCCGCGACGCCGTTGACCGGATGGATCTGGCGCGCGAGCACGTAGGCGTCGGTTTCGAGCGCGCGGTCGAACGGGCCGTTCGCGATCGACTTGGCGACCAGATAGGTGACCGCGAGGCTCATCGGCCAGAGCAGCAGCAGCGGCGCGAGCATCCAGTCGAGAATTTCGCCGAACAGCGAGCGCGGGCGCGCCTCGGCGGCGGCTTCGGTTTCGTCGGGCGGGGCGAACGGGTTGGCGTAGCGCGCGTCGCGCGCCTCGTCGAGGTCCGCCGCGTGCGCCGGGGCACGGTCAGCGCGTGCGGACATCGCGGGCCTCTATTTGTAGTGGTGGCTCGCCGGCATCGCGGCC
>NZ_JAAGPS010000132.1:0-233 GCF_017105025.1 Paraburkholderia sp. Ac-20336
AAAGGAAGGGAAGTGAAGGAATAGAGTGAGTAGAAGAGAAGAAATGTCCAATGAAATGTGAGGGAAGAAAAAGAGGAAAAGAGAGTACGGAATGTGATAGCAGGATACAAGATGAAGATCAGTGGGAAAAAGACAGAGAGAGAAGGTGAGCGGGAGTGTTCAGGGAAGTTGAGGATAAAGCAAGGAGGTGTGAGCAAATAGAATAACTAAAAATAGATTTTTTTTTTTTTTTT
>NZ_JAAGPS010000133.1:0-19832 GCF_017105025.1 Paraburkholderia sp. Ac-20336
TTGGCGAATGGGTTAGCGACGGGGTAACACTGCGTTCGCAAGTACGCGCTTCGCGCCCGGCACACGCCCCGTTTGCCGTCAAACAGATCGGATGGGCGACGGCACAACGCGTCGGCCGCAACACGTCCCCGCCGAAATAACGCTCAGTGAATAATCGGCGGCAACGAGCCGCTGCGAGCGGTCGCCGGATTAGGCGCAGTGCCCATCGGCGCGATGTCGCCAACGTTCACGGACGCGGCCGGCGCAGTCTGCACGGCCGGCGCGACCGGATTCGTGCTCGCCGCCACCGGATTCGCCGCGACCTTCGCGACATGCGGGCGAACCGTATGCCCCGGCGCAAAGTCCGCGTGCATCACCTTGCCCTGTGTCGATTTCGCACGCGCAAGCTGCGCATGTGGCTGCTCATGTGGCTGTGTACGCTGCTTCACGGCCTGCGCGCTCACGCCCGCATGCGCTCGGCCCCTACCCAAGGCCGCCAACTTCATGCCGCCCTTCGCAGCCCCGCTCGCCGCCACCTTTTTCGCGCCAGCGCCATGCCCCGCGAGCTTGCTGCTGTGAACGCCGCCACCCGCCGCGCCATGCGCCGCCCCGTGCCGAACGCTCGCCACCTGCTTCCCATGCGCGCCGCCGCGCTTCCCACCGGCCTTGGCCTCAGCCACCTTACCCTTCGCCCCACCCGGCTTTTGCCGCACCGCTTTCGTGACATGTCCGCTGACGACATGCCCGCTCGCCTCGGGCGGATTCCACGTTTCCGTATAACCCGCCGCCATGGCCGCTTCCGACACACACCACACGGCCAGCGCCGCTGCTACTGCTCGAACCCGCATCTCCTGCTTCTCCTGATCGACGACTGCAAAAACGAGCCGCGATTATATTCTCTTGCAAAAATCCATTTATGGACTAATATTCATTCAAAGTACATATAGGGACTCACCCGATCATGGCTCACGCTGCCCGCCTCACTCCGCCCGAGTCGCCGTTACGACGGCCCGCCCCGGAACCCACGCTCACGCAAATGTCGGCTGCGGGGCTGCGCGCGTTCTTCAACATCGCGCGCGACTGGGACCTGAACGCCGACGAGCAGATCGTCCTGCTCGGCTCGCCGGGCCGCTCGACGTTCTTCAAATGGAAGGCGTCGCCCGAAACGGCGCGCCTCGGGCGCGACACACTGGAGCGCCTGTCGCTTCTGCTCGGCATCTACAAGGCATTGCAGATTCTGCTGCCGCAACCGAGCGCCGCCGATACCTGGATCAAGCGCCCCAACAGCGCGCCGCCGTTCGGCGGCCGGCGCGCGCTGGACCGCATGCTGGCGGGCAATATCGGCGATCTCGTGGCCGTGCGCCAGTATCTCGACGCAATGCGAGGCGGCTGGGCGTGACACAAGCGAACTGGCAGGACCGCTGGACCAGCGCCGCGCTCGACTGGTCGCCCGCGTATCGCGTCATTCCAACCCGCTTTCCGGCCGTCAATCTGTTCGACCGGGTTGCTTCCCCCGAAGATTTCGACGCGCTCTACGCGCTCGAAGCAATGACCAACGACCGTCTGCGTACCGAAGTCGGCGAACTCGATCTCGTGCCGCGCGAGGAGCGCCGCTTCGGACCCGGCTACGGGCCGATCATGGCCGCGCTCACGCATCTGAATCCGCTCGGCAGCCGCTTTTCGGACGGCACCTACGGCGTGTTCTACTGCGCCCGCTCGCGCGCGACGGCGATCGCCGAAACGCGCTATCACACGGGGAAATTCCTCGCCGCGACCGCCGAACCGCCGCTACGTCAGCAGATGCGTCTCTACACCGTGGTCGCGCAAGGCACGGTCGTCGATCTGCGCCACGATGCCGCGCTCGATCCCGCCGTGCTCTCGCCGCACGACTACCTGGCCGGCCAGGCGCTCGGCCGGGCGGTGCGGCAGGCGGGCGCGCCGGGCATCGCCTATCCGTCGGTGCGCGACGGCGCGGGCGAATGCCTCGCCGCGTTTCGCACGACGCTGCTGCGCGACTGCCATCACGCGGCGTATCTGGAATACAACTGGAACGGCACGAGCGTGGATATGGTGTTCGAGCTCAATCAGGTGGGGTAACGACGAACCGCGGGCCGAAGCAAGCGGCAAGCCGCACGGCAAACGCAACGCCGTGCGGCGGAAGACGGCACACGCTCACGGCAGTGCCAGCGCCGCCGCCCCATCGGCCCGCGCTTCCTCGACCGAAATCGACCAGCGCCGCAGCGCCAGCGGCTGCACGATCGTGAGCTTGCCGTCGGGCCCGAACGCGCCGGTGTCGATAAACACCTGCGAGCCGATCTGCGTGATGTCGCGCATCGGCGTATGGCCGCAGTAGGTCAGCGACAAGCCGCGTTGCCGCAGCGGGTCGCTGTTGCCGAGCGCGAGCTCACGCCCCCATAGCAACTGCTGACGCTTTTCGGCGGAGAAATTCCCCGCGTCGAGATCGGCGTCCGAGCCGAAAAATTCGGCATGCAGAACGTTGAAGCGGTCCTTGCCGCTGCCGATCGTGCGCGCGAGCGGCAGCGTGCGCAGATGCTGCGCGTAGTGGCGCAGGCGCTCGTCGGGCACGTCCGCGGCCCATGCGCCGCCGATGCCGTACCACCACTGCCGCCGCAAACGGCCATCGGCGACCGCGCACAGCGTGTCCTCGTGATTGCCGAGCACGGCGAAGAACCACGGCTTCGCGAGCAGTGCGAGCGCCTGCTCGGAATGCTCGCCGCGATCGACGAGATCGCCGACGGAAAACAGCCGGTCGCGCGCCGGATCGAACGCGATCTGGCACAGCAGATAACGGAGCGCATCGACGCAGCCATGCAAATCGCCGACCACGAAATCGCGGCCAAGCTCGTTGGCTGCGTGATGCTGAACGACGTTGGCGGGTGTGGAATCCATCTGTTCATGATAATGCGGCGGACGCGGTATCGTATGCGCGGCGCCCATCGTATCGTTGTGTCCGAACGCGCGAAATTGTCACAAAACGATACAAGACCGGCATCGGCCCGGCACCTTCGCCCGTGGACCTCGACACGACCACGCAGCCACGGCGTCATTGCAACGCCATCGTCTCGCCGTGTCACTGCTGCGCGCGCAGCTTCGCGACCCCGGCTGCCGTCATGGTCGCCTGCGGATTGCCGAACTGCTTCGTCACGTAGTTCGTGATGGCGGCGATCTGCTCGTCGTCGAGATGGCCGCCGAACGCGGGCATCAGCACGTCCGCGTGCGACGTGGTGCGGCTCACGCCGTGCAGGATCACCAGCGCGAGATTGTTCGCGTCGCTCGCGCCGACCGTCGAATTGTGAATCAGCGACGGATACGCGCCCGGCGCGCTCGCGCCCACGCCCTCGCCGGTCCAGCTGTGACAGGTCGCGCAATTGCCGATGAACAGCTGCGCGCCGCTCACCTCGCCGCTCGCGCCAGTGATCTTCGCCCCGCGCAACGCGGTGACGTCGGCGGCGGGCGTGCCCCACTGGTGGCGCCCGCGCGTCTCGCCGCCGCTCACGGCCGGCAACGAGCGCAGATAGACGACGATCGAGCGCAGGTCCACCGGCGTCAGATACTGCGTGCTGTTCGCGACCACTTCGCCCATCGGTCCAGCCGCATTCGCGCGGCCCGGCACCGCACCCGTCGACAGATACGCGGCGAGTTCGTCGTCGTGCCAGTCGCCCACGCCGCTCACCTTGTCCGGCGTGATGTTGAACGCGTGCCAGCCCGCCTGCACCGCGCCCGAGAAGCGCGCGCTCGTCTGCAGCCCCTGCATGAAATTGCGCGGCGTATGGCACTCCTCGCAATGCGCGAGCCCTTCGACGAGATACGCGCCGCGATTCCATTCGGCGCTCTGCTTCGGATCGGGAACGAAGCGGCCCTCGTTGAAGTTGAACAGGTTCCAGAACACCATGAGCCAGCGCTGGTTGAACGGGAACTTGAGGCTGTTGGCGGGCGGCGTGTAGTGAATCGGCGTGAGCGTGTTCAGGTACGCGCGAATCGCGAGCACGTCCTGATCGGTCACGCGCGTATAGGCCGTGTAGGGAAACGCCGGGTACAGCCGCTCGCCGCCCTTGCCGATGCCTTCGTGCATCGCGCGCATGAAGTCGGCGTCGCTCCATTGGCCGATGCCGGTGTCGGGGTCGGGCGTGATGTTCGGCGTGACGATCGTGCCGAACGGCGTGCTGATCGGCAGGCCGCCCGCGAACGGGCGCGACTTGTCCGCGGTATGGCAGGCCGCGCAATCGGCGGCGCGCGTCAGGTACTCGCCGCGTTTGACGAGATCGCCGTTGGCGGCGGAGCCGGCGAGCACGGCGGCCCCGGCATCGGACGCCTGCATGGCGTCGTCGGCATGGGCCTGGGTGATCGGCAATTCGTCGCTCAATGGCTCGCCCGGGCCGGACACCTCGCGCCACGCCATCGACAGCGCGAACAGCGCGAACGCGACCGCCAGCGCGGCGCCAAAGCGGCGGCGCCGCGCCGCATGTCTGGGCGCTGGGTCCGGCCGCGCGCGCGAGAGATTCTTCAGCATGGTGGCTCTCCGGTCGGGGCTCAGATTTCGCGCTTGAGTTTGTCGGCCAGCTTCAGCGACAAGGCCGCGATCGTCAGCGTGCAGTTCACCGAGGCCGCGGTGGGCATCACGCCGCTGCTGGCAATGAACAGATTCGGATGATCGTGCGTGCGGCAGTCCGCGTCGACGACCGAAGTCGCCGGATCGCTGCCCATGATCGTCGTACCCATGATGTGATTGTTCGGCGCGAAGGTATCGTCGAACGAGATTTCGGTGCCGCCGAACAGCGCCGCGATCCGCGCATAGAGTTCGTGCGTGTTGGCCGCGCTCTTCTTCACGTAGTCGTTGATCGAGTAGTAGATCTCGGGCTGCGGAATGCCGAGCGCGTCCTTGTGATCGGCCGACGGCACGATGCGGTTCTGCGGCTCCGGCAGATGCTCGTGAAAGCTGTTGATGTTGAGCGTGCGCGCGGCGCGGTCGCGAATCTGCCGGTCGAGCTCCGCGCCGGTCAGGCCTTTTTTCAGCAGGTCGGCGGTCACGCTCATGGTCGGCACGCCGTTCGACAGATGCAGCTTCTTCGACGCGTAGTCGGAACGGAACGCGCCATCGCGGAAGTTGACGATCGAGGTCATCTCCATCGGTCCGCGGCCGGGCCACAAGGGTTCGTTGGCGAGGAACGTGACCCCGGTGCCGGGGTGATCCATGAGGTTGCGGCCCACCTGGTCAGAGCTGTTGCCGATGCCGTGCGCGAATTTATCGGAGCTCGACATCAGCATCAGCTTCGGCGTTTCGATGCCGTTCGCCGCGAGCACGAACAGCTTGCCCGTCACGCGCGTGCTGTTGCCGTTCGGGTCCTTGTAGTGGACCGCGGTGATGAGCCCTTTGTCGTCCGCCTCGACGCGATACGCGACCGCCTCGGGAATCAGTTTCGCGCCGGCCTGCTCGGCCTTTTCCGCGTGGATCACGCCGTTGTACATCGCCGCGATCGGACAGATCGGCATGCAGTTGTTGTTGCCGCAGCAGGTCGGCCGCGCATCGTAGGGGCGGCTGTTGCGCGCGACCGGTTCGGGCACGACCTTGAAGCCCTGCGCGTTGAGCACGTCGCTGAAGCGCTGGTCCATGTACGAGAGCGGCAACTGCTGCATCGGATACGGCTTCGAGCGCGGCGAACCGAGATCGATCGAACTGTCGGGCCCGGACACGCCGAGCTGCACTTCGGCCGCCACGTACCACGGTTCGAGCGTTTCGTACGGATACGGCCAGTCGCGCCCGACGCCATAGCGCTTGTGCAACTGGAAGTCCGAGGGCAGCAGCCGCCACGCGGCGGCTGCCCAGTGCCACGTGGTGCCGCCGACCAGCCGCACATATTGTGAGTTGTACGGATAATCGCCCTTCTGGATCAGATAGCCGTTCGCGGGCGAGTACTCCGGATGCGGCGCATAAGGCGTCGACGGATACGGCGTCGCGAAGTCGGACTTGGCCGGCGAATTGCGGAAGTTCTCGACGATCTGCCAGCGCGGAATGCGCGGCCCGGCTTCGAGCAGAATCACCGAGGCACCGGCGAGCGCGAGTTGATGCGCGACCAGACTGCCGGCGACGCCCGAGCCGACTACGACGATATCGGCGGAATGTGTGTTTGCCATCGTTGCCCTCTTCAGCGCCCTTTCTGCCGCGCTTTTCTTCGCTTTTTTCCTTGCTCCGCGCGCGCAACGCCGCTCAGGCGGACGCCGGCTTCTGCGTCCAGTAGAACGGCACGTCGCGGCAATAGGACGGAATCGTGAGCACGTCCTTGACCGGCTCGAACATCAGCGCCTTTTCATAGGCGACCACCTCGACATGCGGCATCTCGCCGACGAGACCGAGATACCACGCGCGCATGATCGCGCCGACCGACTTCGCGAGCGCGGGCTGGTCGCTTTGCAACACCTGCGTCACGGTATCGGACGGCACGCCGCCATGAGCCTGCAGCCACGTATTGAGCGCGGCGACGTTCTGCGCGAACTGGTTGTCGGATTGGGCGAGTGCGTCGTAGACGCGTTGGCCGAGCACGGCATCGAAGCCGCTGCGGCCCGTGAGGTGCCGCGAGAGCGCGAGGAAGGCATCGAGCCCGCCGCCGGCGGAAGGCGCAGCGGCGGCACTGGCGGCATCGGCGAAAGCGGGGGCGATCCACGACAGCGAGCGGTTCGCGCCCGCAAACGCGAGCGCCGCAGCCGCCGTGCACGAGCCGAGCACCCAGGTCCGGCGTCCAGCCGACGACGGCCCTGGCCCGCCCGGCGGATGTATCACGTTGCGATACGATGGTGCGCGAGGCCGAGGCGTCACGTCGCGGTGCGCATCGTTATTCTCAGCAGCATCTGTCATTGGGGGCTCCAGATGATGAGTCATTCTCAACGAGCAGCGAGGCAATGGCAGGGTGCCGCTCGCGTGCTGCTTCAGTTGCTCTCTTCCCCAAACCTGGTCTTTGCGCCGCTCGAGCGGTCTCGTGTTTGCGCGTGACGTTCGCACGCACCGCATGCAGCATCTTGCGCGCCGCGCTGCATGCGATATCGCGACGGCAACCGCGTGGCGGTGTCTGCCAATCGCCTTTCAACTGAAAGCGGCGTGCAAGGCCACTGCGAAAGACTATAGCCTGTGATCCGCCGATTCGACAAATGATCTGCGCCGCGCGAGTAAAATTCGCGACAGCAACCGTCATTCATCCCGACCACATGTTCATGAAATACTATCCGCAGGTTCTTCGCAATCGTCCGCGCACGGTCATCGGTCTTTTCATCGGCATCGTCGTTGCGCTTCTCGTGCCCGCGCATACGAGTTCGATGGCGCGCGCGTTGATCGGTTGGGACGCGGCCGTCTGGAGCTACCTGCTGATGATCTGGCTGCACATGGCCCTCGCCGACGAGAACCGCGTGCGCGAACGCGCGTTGAGCGACGACGAAAACGCGGGCGTCGTGCTGTTCGTGATCTGCCTCGCGACGGTCGCGAGCATTGCCGCGATCGTGCTCGAACTCGCCTCGGCGAAGGGCACGGCGGGCGCCTCGACCGCCTGGCACTATCTGCTGACGGGTCTGACGATGTTCGGCGCATGGTTTCTGATTCCGACGATCTTCACGCTGCACTACGCGCGGCTCTACTACGACACCGACGCACACGAAACCGCGCTGCTGTTTCCCGATCACAAGCTCACGCCGAACTACTGGGACTTCCTGTACTACTCGTTCACGATCGCGGTCGCGTCGCAAACCTCCGACGTGGTGCTGCGCTCGCGTTCGATTCGCCGGGCCACGCTCGCGCAATCGATCCTGTCGTTCTATTTCAACGTCGCCGTGCTGGGCTTGTGCGTGAACATCGCGGCAGGCCTGCTCGGTTCGTGAGACGGTCTGCATGGGTTTGCATGTGGCGTTCGCATGAACTTCATGCGAACGCCACATGCGTGCCACACAGTCCGAACACTCCGCTTTTTGCAGCACGCGCCGAAGCATTGATCCGCTGCGTGTAAAACCCGCACGGCACCCGCCCGTTTTACACGCTGGCAGCCGGCGCGCTACGCATGCCATGCGCACTTCATCGCACGCGACCGGCTTGCGCGCAGTCCCGTGCGGACTCCCGCGCACCTCCCCTCGACACTCGCCCCCGCCGCTGCCCCGTCCTCTGCCTCGTCCTCGCGAGGCCCTCATTGGCACAACGCTTGCTCCCTTCCGCCACGAGTGCTGAGCAGCCTCGTGCAACCGGCATCTGGCGTCGAAACACCCGCGACTGGCCAGCGGCGTGACGATCTATGCACTACATTTGACCAGTACGCGCCCTCGCTGACGCCTGCGTGGTATCCGCCCGGGAAGCCCGATGAGCGCTGTGATCGCATGCCATTGCATCCACACCGCAGCAGGACAACTCTGGAAACGACCGATGGAATCTCCAAACGGGTACGCGCCACGGATTTATTTTTTCCATTCGCTTCTCGTCGGGCCGCTCGATGCCTGGCCCGCGCAGTTCGCTCACGCGGCCGCGCTGGGCTTCGATCATGCGTTGATCGGCGGCCTGTTCGAGCCCGGCCAGGCCGGTCATGGGCAAGTGGTCGGCAATCATGCGCGGCTGCATCCGGTGTTCGAGGCGAAGCAGCCGGCTCACGACGCGCTGCGCTGGCTCGCCGATGCCGCGCGCCGCAACGGCCTCGCGTTGCTCGTCGATCTCGTGATCGACCGCATGGCCGCCGACGGCGCGCTTTACGCCGACCATCCGGAGTGGTTCCAAGCGCGCGAATCCGCTGAAGCGCGGCTCGATCCGCGTCACGCGCATCGTGAGGACAACGTCGCCTACGCGAACTTCGACGACCCGGCGACGAGCGCCGCGCTAACCGTCTGGTGGACGCAGCAGTTGCTCGCGCTCGCCGATGCCGGCGTCGCCGGCTTCCGTTGCGACTCGCCGCATCGCGTGCCGGCCGGCGTATGGCGGCATCTCGGCGAGGCGGTGCGCGCGAAGCATACGCACGTGCGCTTTCTCGCCGCGACGCCGGGCCTCGCGCGCGGCGATCTGCCCGCGCTCGAACCAGCCGGCTTCGACAGCGTGTTTTCCTCGGTGCGCTGGTGGGACTTTCGGGCAAGCTGGATGGCCGAGGAACACGCGGCGCTCGCGCGGATCGGCACGCCGATCGCGTTTCCCGAAGCGCCGTACGGCACGCGCCTCGCCGCCGAATTCGGCGACGCGCACGACGCCGCGCTCGTCGAGCGCGCGTACCGGCGCGCGCTGTTCACGTCAGTAGCGATCGGCAGCGGCTGGATGATGCCGATGGGCTTCGAGTACGGCCTTACCGAACCGTTGTCGCAAACACGGGGCGATGCCGCACAGTTCGCGCTCGCGGCGCAGGCGCGGCGCTTCGACCTGACAGCCGCGATCACGCAGGCCAACGACATCGCGCGCCATACGCCCGTGCTGCACGCGAACGGTGAATTGCGCCCGCTCTCCGGGCCCGACGCGCCGGCTGCGGTGCTGCTGCGCGCCGAGCAGGCCGATCTGCGTGATGCGAGCGAGGCCATGCTGATCGTCGTCAATCCCGAACTCGGCGCGCCGCTGCGCGTCGATCCCGCGCGCTTCCTCGCGGGCGTGCCGGGCGGCTTCACGCGCTTTGCGCCGCTTTTCGCACCACCTGTTGCACCACCTGTCGACGCTCCCGCTGCGCATACCGAGGCGCAACAGGAGAGTCAACCCGCGGCGCTCGCACCGTTCGCGCTCGCGCCTGGCGCCGTGCGGCTCTGGCGCGCGTTCGCCGAGCAGCCGATCTGTCTCGCGCCGCCGATCGACAAACCGAACAGCCAGCACAGCGGCCACAAGACCGTGCTCGAAGCAATCGACGCGCCGCGCGTCGCGATCGAAAGCGTCTCGCCGTCGGTCGAGCAGGGCCGCTTCGCGGCGAAGCGCAGCGTCGGCGAGCGCGCCGAGATCGGCGCGGCAATTTTCGCCGAGGGTCACGACAAGATCGCGGCCGCCGTGCTCTGGCGCGCCTCCGACGAAACCGCGTGGCACGAAACGCTCATGTCGCCCGCGCCGCCGGCCGGGCTCGACTTGTGGAGCGCACGCATTCCGCTCGAACGGATCGGCCGCTACGAGTTCACCGTGATCGCCTGGCGCGACGACTTCGCCTCGCTCGTCGAGCACATCGAGAAGAAGCTGAAGGCGGGGCAGACCGTCGAGATCGAAATCGACGAAGCCGCGCATCTGTTCGCGCTCGTGCTCGCCGAAGTCGAAACAGCCGACGGCGCGCAGAAGCAAGCGCTCGAGCGGATCGTGCGCGACTTCACGAAGGCCGGCGCCGAACAGAAGCTCGCGCTGATCCTGGCGCCGGCCACCGCGCAGGCGATGACGGCCGCGCGCCATCGTCCGTTCCTGAGCCGCGACCCGGTGATCTACAGGATCGACGCGGAACGCACCGCCGCGCGCTTCGCAAGCTGGTACGAAATCTTCCCGCGTTCGATGAGCGACGACGAAGCGCGCCACGGCACCTTCGCCGACGTCACGGCGAAACTGCCGCGCATCCGCGAGATGGGCTTCGACGTGCTGTACTTCCCGCCGATCCATCCGATCGGGCTTGCGAACCGCAAGGGCCGCAACAACACGCTGACCGCGCAGCCCGGCGATGTGGGCAGTCCGTATGCGATCGGTGCGGCCGAAGGCGGCCACACCGCCGTGCATCCGCAGCTCGGCACGCTCGACGACTTCAAGACGATGCTCGCCGCCGCGCACGGGCACGGCCTCGAAATCGCACTCGACTTCGCGATTCAATGCTCGCCCGATCACCCCTGGCTGAAGGAGCATCCGACATGGTTCGCGTGGCGTCCCGACGGCACGCTGCGCTATGCCGAGAATCCGCCGAAGAAGTATCAGGACATCGTCAATCCCGACTTCTATGCGCGCGACGCGAAGCCCGGCCTGTGGCTCGCGCTGCGCGACGTGATCCTGTTCTGGATCGAGGCGGGCGTGCGCATCTTCCGCGTCGACAATCCGCACACGAAGCCGCTGCCGTTCTGGGAGTGGATGATCGGCGACGTGCGCGCGCGCTACCCCGACGCGATCTTTCTCGCCGAAGCGTTCACGCGGCCGCGCATGATGAACCGGCTCGGCAAGATCGGCTTCTCGCAGTCGTACACGTACTTCACGTGGCGCGAGTCGAAGCGCGATTTCATCGAGTACATGACCGAACTCACGCAAACGGGCGCGCGCGATTTCTACCGGCCGAACTTCTTCGTCAACACGCCCGACATCAACCCGCGCCATCTGCAGGCGCAGGGACGCACGGGCTTTCTGATTCGCGCGGCGCTCGCCGCGACGCTGGCCGGCTTGTGGGGCGTGTATAGCGGCTTCGAACTGTGCGAAGCCGCCGCGTTGCCGAACAGCGAAGAATATCTGGATTCCGAAAAGTATCAGTTGCGCGCATGGGACTGGCAGCGGCCCGGCAACATCGTCGGCGAGATCACGGCATTGAACCGGATTCGCCGCGCCAATCCGGCGCTGCAATCGCATCTCGGCCTCACGTTCCTCACCGCGCACAACGACCACATCCTGTTCTTCGAGAAGGCCACCGAGGCACGCGACAACGTGATCGTCGTCGCAATCAATCTCGATCCGTTCAACGAACAGGGCGCCGATGTCGAGTTGTCGTGGGACACGTTCCAGCGCTGGCATCTGCACGATCACGGCGCGCTCGACGTCACCGACCAGATGAGCGGCGCGCGCTTCGAATGGCACGGACGCTGGCAGCACGTGCGGCTCCGCTCGGGGCAGCCGTTCTCGATCTGGCGCATCGCACCGCTCGGCGGCCTGCCCGCCGAGCGTCCGCAGGAGACCGACCCCGATCCGGACAGCGCATCTCACGCAGACGCTGGCAACCCAACCTGGATGGAAGGTGGAACATGAAGCGTGACGATCCCGCCCAAACCGCGCACGAGGCACAGACGGCCGCGGCCGCCGGCAGCGCCAAGGCGCACCCCCATGCACGCCGGCGCGGCAAGCCGGCCACGCTGAGCGACGATCCGCTCTGGTACAAGGACGCGATCATCTACCAGGTGCACATCAAGTCGTTCTTCGATGCGAACAACGACGGCGTCGGCGATTTCCCCGGCCTCATCGCCAAGCTCGACTACATCGCCGAACTCGGCGTCAACGCGATCTGGCTGCTGCCGTTCTATCCGTCGCCGCGCCGCGACGACGGCTACGACATCGCCGATTACCGCAACGTGCATCCCGACTACGGGCACCTCTCCGACGTGCGGCACTTTATTCAGGAAGCGCACGCACGCGGCATCCGCGTGATTACCGAGCTGGTCATCAACCATACGTCCGACCAGCACCCGTGGTTCCAGCGCGCGCGCCGCGCGAAGGCCGGCTCGAACTATCGCAACTACTACGTGTGGTCCGATACCGATCAGAAGTACCTCGATACGCGCATCATCTTCATCGACTCGGAGCCGTCGAACTGGACCCACGATCCGGTCGCGGGCGCGTATTTCTGGCATCGCTTCTATTCGCACCAGCCCGACCTGAACTTCGACAACCCGGCGGTCATGAAGGAAGTGCTGCAGGTGATGCGCTTCTGGCTCGACATGGGCATCGACGGGCTGCGGCTCGACGCGGTGCCGTACCTCGTCGAACGCGAAGGCACCAACAACGAGAACCTGCCGGAAACGCATGCGATCCTCAAGAAGATTCGCGCGACCATCGACGCCGAATACCCGAACCGGATGCTGCTCGCCGAAGCAAACCAGTGGCCCGAAGACGTGAAGGAGTACTTCGGCAACGAAGACGAATGCCATATGGCGTTCCACTTTCCGCTAATGCCGCGCATCTACATGTCGATTGCGAGCGAGGACCGCTTTCCGATCACCGACATCATGAAGCAGACGCCGGACCTCGCCGAATCGAACCAGTGGGCGATCTTCCTGCGCAATCACGACGAACTCACGCTAGAAATGGTCACCGATTCCGAGCGCGATTATCTGTGGAACACCTATGCGAGCGATCGCCGCGCGCGCCTCAATCTCGGCATTCGCCGCCGCCTCGCGCCGCTGATGGAGCGCGACCGCCGCCGCATCGAGCTCATCAATTCGCTGCTGCTGTCGATGCCGGGCACGCCGGTCATCTATTACGGCGACGAACTCGGCATGGGCGACAACATCCATCTCGGCGACCGCGACGGCGTGCGCACGCCGATGCAATGGTCGTCGGACCGCAACGGCGGCTTCTCGCGCGCCGACCCCGAGCAGCTGGTGCTGCCGCCCGTCATGGGTTCGCTCTACGGCTTCGACGCGGTCAACGTCGAAGCGCAAAGCCGCGACCCGCATTCGCTGCTGAACTGGACGCGCCGCATGCTCGCGACGCGGCGCGCAAAGCAGACCTTCGGGCGCGGCACGATCCGCTTCCTGAAGCCGGAGAACCGCAAGATTCTCGCGTATCTGCGCGAGATGCCGGGCGAGCCGCCGATCCTGTGTGTCGCCAATCTCTCGCGCGCGCCGCAGGCGGTCGAACTCGACCTGTCCGAATTCAACGGCACCGTGCCGATCGAAATGACCGCCGATTCGGTGTTCCCCGCGATCGGCCAGCTCACCTATCTGCTGACGTTCCCGCCGTACGGCTTCCTGTGGTTCCTGCTCTGCGAGGGCAGCCAGCGTCCGACGTGGGCGCAGGCGCATTCCGAGCCGCTGCCCGAGTTCGTCACGATCGTGATCCGCGAAGGGCAAACCGGCCCGACGCCCGAGAACGTGCGCCTGCTCGAATCGGAAGTGTTGCCGTCATGGCTGAGCCGGCGCCGCTGGTTCGCCTCCAAGGATCAGAAGATGCACGCGGTGCGGCTCGCCGCGTTGACCACGATTCCGAACGGCGGCTTCGCGTTCACCGAAATCGAGGTGGACGTCGGCGCTCATACCGAGCGCTATGTGGTGCCGATCGCGCTGACGTGGGGCGGCGAAACCACCACGCCGCTGTTCCTGCAACTGGCGCTCGCGCGCGTGCGGCGCGGCCGCAACGTCGGCTATCTGACCGACGCGTTCTCGCTGCCGATCTTCGCGCACAACGTGCTGCGCAAGCTGCGCGAACGCGCGGTCGTGCCGACCGTGCAGAAGAGCGAGATCCAATTCCTGCCGACCGGGCGCTTCGCCGAACTCGACGCTCTCGGCGAGCGGCCCGAGATTCGCTGGCTCGCGGCCGAGCAGAGCAACAGCTCGCTGATCGTCGCCGATGCCGCCGTGCTGAAGCTCGTGCGCCGGCTCGTCAGCGGCATTCATCCGGAAGCGGAAATCAGCCGCTATCTGACGCAGCTCGGTTATGCGAACACGGCGCCGCTGTATGGCGAAGTGGTGCGCGTCGATCCCGAGGGCGTGCCGCATACGCTCGCGATCCTGCAAGGCTATATCGACAATCAGGGCGACGCGTGGAACTGGTCGCTCGATTATCTGCGCCGCTCGGTCGACGAACTCGCGATCGCGATCGACACCGATACGCAAACCGCGCCCGATCGCGACAACGAGGCGATCCTGCTGGACGGTTACGGCGAACTCGCCGGCATCATCGGCAAACGGCTCGGCGAGCTGCACGTCGCGCTCGCGAGCCCGACCGACGACCCCGCATTCGCGCCGGAACCAGCCAGCGCCGAACACGTCAAGGCATGGGTCGACGCAACGCAGGCGATGCTCGCGAGCGCGCTCGATCTGCTCGCGCCGCGCATTGCCGACCTGCTCGATGCCGACACCAAAGCGCTCGCGCAAAGCCTGCTCGACCGGCGCAAGCGGCTCGTCGCGGCGGTCGGCGGGCTCGTGTCCGGCGCGGCGGGCGCGTTGCGCATCCGCATTCACGGCGACTTCCATCTGGGCCAGGTGCTGGTCGCGCAGGGCGACGCGTATCTGATCGACTTCGAGGGCGAGCCCGCGCGTTCGCTCGAAGAGCGTCGGCAGAAATCGAGCCCGCTGCGCGACGTGGCCGGTCTGATGCGTTCGTTGTCGTATGCGAGCGCGGCCGCGCAATCGACCACCGAGAGCGCGCCGCAACAGACCGCGGACCGCAAGCGCGCGCTGTTCGAACGCTTCCGCGTGCAAGCCACGGAAACGTTCCTCGCCGAGTACCGCGCGATCGTCGAACAGGCGCCGACATCGCTCGTCGCGCCCGAATCCGAGCAGGCGCTGCTCGACCTGTTCCTGATCGAGAAGGCCGCCTACGAGATCCGCTACGAAGCGGCCAACCGGCCGACGTGGCTCAGCCTGCCGGTGCGCGGCCTCGCGGCGCTCGCGGACCGCCTGCTCGGCACCCCCGGCACGCTGCCGGGTCACGATCCGTCGAATCCATCCAGCGAGGCGCCGCGCGACGCTGCGCCGCCTAACCCGGCCGAGGGCGACTATGAATGAGCATGATCCGGCCGCTGGCCTGCAACCGGTCGATATCGACGCGCTCGTCGAAGCGCGCCATCCCGATCCGTTCTCGCAACTCGGCCCGCATCGCACGGACGCCGGACCGGTCGTGCGCGCGCTGCTGCCGAACGCCGCACACGTCAGCGTGATTGCGCGCGCCGACGGCGCGACGCTCGGCGAACTCGAACCGTTGCGCGGGGGATTGTTCGCGGGCCGCGTCGCGTCCGCGCAACCGTACCGCTTGCGGATCGACTGGCATGGCGTCGTGCAGGAAGTCGAGGACACCTACTCGTTCGGTCCCGTGCTCGGCGACGAACCACTCGAACGTCTCGCGCGCGGCGATCCGTATGCGGTGCTCGACTGTCTCGGCGCGCGGCCGATCGACATGGACGGCGTGCCCGGCGTGCGCTTCGCGGTGTGGGCGCCGAACGCGCGGCGCGTGTCGGTGGTCGGCGACTTCAACGCATGGGACGGGCGCCGTCATCCGATGCGGCTACGCCATCAAGCCGGCGTGTGGGAACTGTTCGTGCCGCGCGTGGGGCCGGGCGCGCGCTACAAGTACGAACTGCTGTCGCGCGACGGTCATCCGCTGCCGCTGAAGGCCGACCCCTGCGCGATGCAGACCGAAAGACCGCCGGGCACGGCATCGGTCGTCGCGTACGTCGACGAGGTCGAGCAGTTTCCGTGGACCGACCACGACTGGCTTCAAGCCCGCGCCGACCGGCAGACCGCGAGCGCGCCGCTCACGATCTACGAAGTGCACGCCGAATCGTGGCTGCGCATCGCCGAACAAGGCCAGCGCGGCCTCGACTGGGACGAACTCGCCGAGCGGCTGATTCCCTACGTGACGAGCATGGGCTTTACGCACCTCGAGTTCATGCCGATTGCCGAGCATCCGTTCGGCGGCTCGTGGGGTTATCAGCCGCTCGGGCAGTTCGCGCCGTCCGCGCGCTTCGGCAGGCCCGAGCAGTTCGCGCGCTTCGTCGATCGCGCACACGAAGCCGGGCTCGGCGTGCTTCTCGACTGGGTGCCCGCGCATTTTCCGAACGACGCGCACGGTCTCGTCGACTTCGACGGCACGCCGCTCTACGAGCATGCCGATCCGCGCGAGGGCTACCACCAGGACTGGAACACGATGATCTACAACCTCGGCCGCAACGAGGTCAGCGCGTTCCTGATCGCCTCGGGTCTCGCGTGGCTCAAGCGCTATCACGTCGACGGCCTGCGCGTCGACGCGGTGGCCTCGATGCTCTATCGCGACTATTCGCGCGCGGCCGGCGAGTGGGTGCCGAACCTCTACGGCGGCCGCGAGAATCTCGAATCGATCGCGTTCCTCAAGCGCCTCAATCACGAAGTCCGCTACGTGCCGGGCGTGCCCGGCGCGATCACGATCGCCGAGGAATCGACCGCCTGGCCCGGCGTGACCGCGCGCCTCGACGACGGTGGCCTCGGCTTCGACTTCAAGTGGAACATGGGCTGGATGCACGACACGCTGCACTACCTGCACGAAGACCCGGTGTATCGCCAATACCATCATCACGACATGACGTTCGGCATGGTGTACGCATATTCGGAGCGCTTCGTGCTGCCGCTCTCGCACGACGAGGTGGTGCACGGCAAGGGCTCGCTGCTCGGCAAGATGCCCGGCGACCGCTGGCAGCGTTTCGCGAATCTGCGCGCGTATTTCGGTTTCATGTGGACGCATCCGGGCAAGAAGCTGCTGTTCATGGGCGGCGAATTCGGCCAGATGGCCGAGTTCGATCACGACGGCTCGCCGCACTGGCATCTGCTCGACGATACGCTGCATCACGGCGTGCAGCTGCTGGTGCGCGATCTGAACCGCCTGTACCGCGACGAGTCCGCGCTGCATCGGCTCGACAGCGAACCGGGCGGCTTCGAATGGCTGATCGGCGACGACAGCGCGAACAGCGTGTTCGCGTATCGCCGCACCGACGGCGCGGGCGCGGAGTGCGTCGTGCTGTGCAACATGACGCCGGTACCGCGTCTCGGCTATCGGCTCGGCATGCCGCGCGGCGGACACTGGAGCGAAGTGCTGAACACCGACGCGAGCGTGTACGGCGGCTCGAACATGGGCAACGGCGGCCGGATTCACGTCGACCATGTGCCGAGCCACGGCCGCCCGTACTCGGCCGCGCTGACGCTGCCGCCGCTCGCGACGATCGTATTGCGCGCGGATTGACGAAGCTGCCGCACCACGGGCGCGCGGTTCGCGAGGACTCGCAGGAAACTCGCCGGAACATGCGCCACGCGCCCGTGGCATGAAAACCCGGGCTTCGCGCTCATAAGTCAGAACAGGAAAGGGGAACCATGTCGCATGCCATGCCCGACCGGCTGCTGCCCGGCGCGCCGTATCCGCTCGGAGCGAGTTGGGACGGCCTCGGCGTGAATTTCGCGGTGTTCTCCGCGAACGCGCAGAAAATCGAGCTTTGTCTGTTCGATCCCACCGGCCGCAAGGAGATACGCCGCTTCGCGCTGCCCGAATGCACCGACGAAATCTGGCACGGCTATCTGCCGAACGCGCATCCGGGCACCGCGTACGGCTTTCGCGCGCACGGGCCGTATCAGCCGCAATACGGGCATCGCTTCAATCCGCACAAGCTGCTGCTCGATCCGTATGCGCGCAAGCTCGTCGGGCAATTCCGCTGGTCCGATGCCCTGTTCGGCTTTCGCATGCATTCGAATCGCGCGGACCTGTCGATCGACCGGCGCGACTCGGCGCCCGCGATGCCGAAGTGCGTCGTGATCGACGAGGCATTCGACGCCTCGCACGACCGGCGCCCGGACGTGCCGTGGGGCGACACCGTGATCTACGAAACGCACCTGCGCGGCACCTCGATGCTGCGCGCCAACCTGCGCCAGCACGAACGCGGCACCTTCGCCGCGCTGGCCTCGCCCGAGTTCATCGAGCATCTGCTGAAGCTCGGCGTGACAGCGGTCGAACTGCTGCCCGTGCATGCGTTTCTGAACGACCGTTTTCTGGTCGAGCGCGGGCTGCGCAACTACTGGGGCTACAACACCGCCGCGTTCTTCGCGCCGGAGCCGTCGTATCTGAGTTCGCACCGGCTCAACGAAATGCGCATCGCGGTGCGGCAGTTGCACGCGGCCGGCATCGAGGTGATGCTCGACGTGGTCTACAACCACACCTGCGAAAGCAACGAAATGGGACCGACGATCTCGTGGCGCGGGCTCGACAACGCGAGCTACTACCGGCTGATTCCCGGCGACGAGCGCCACCACATCAACGACACCGGCTGCGGCAACACGCTGAACCTCGCGCATCCGCGCGTGCTGCAGATGGTGATGGATTCGCTGCGCTACTGGTCGAGCGCGTTCAACATCGACGGCTTTCGCTTCGATCTCGGCGTGACGCTCGGGCGCGAGAGCCACGGCTTCGATCCGGGCTCGGGCCTCTTCGACGCATTGCGCCAGGACCCGCTCCTGTCGCAGCGCAAGCTGATTTCCGAGCCGTGGGACATCGGCCCCGGCGGCTATCAGCTCGGCAATCATCCGCCCGGTTTCAGCGAATGGAACGATCGTTTTCGCGACACCGTGCGGCGCTTCTGGCGCGGCGACGCGGGCCTGCGGCCCGATCTCGCCGCGCGCCTGACGGGCTCGGCCGATCTGTTCAACCGGCGGCACCGCAAACCGTGGGCGTCGATCAACTTCATCACGTCACACGACGGCTTTACGTTGGCCGATGTCACCGCTTACGAGCAGAAGCACAACGAGGCGAATCAGGAAGACAACAACGACGGCCACAACGAGAATTGCAGCCGCAATTGGGGCGTGGAAGGCCCGAGCGACGACCCCGCGATTCTCGCCACGCGCCGGCGTGTGTCGCGTTCGCTGATCGCGACGCTGCTGGTCGCGCTCGGCACGCCGATGCTGCTGGCCGGCGACGAGGCACTGCGCACGCAGTTCGGCAACAACAACGCGTATTGCCAGGACAACGAAATATCGTGGCTCGACTGGCCGCTCGCGGATTCGCCGGAAGGCCGGCGCATGACCGAGTTCGTTGCGCGCATGGTCGCGTTGCGCAAGCGCCATCCGCTGCTGCGCGAAACGCGTTTTCTGTTCGGTGACCGCGAGGTGCTGCCGGGCCTGTTCGACGTCGGCTGGTTCGACGAGCACGGCGACCCGCTCACGATCGAAGCCTGGGAAGACCCGGAAGGCCGCGCGTTCACGTTGCGCCGCGCGGGTCCGGGCCTGAATGGCGAAACGGAAGTATTGTTACTGATGCTCAACGCGCACGAGGAGCCGCGGCAGTTCGTTCCGCCCGCCCCGCATCTGGAATGGCACGTGCTGTTGGACACGGCGGCCCCGGACGACGCGCCGCGGCGGCTCGCCACGGCCGAAGTCGAAGTCGGCGCGCACACGCTCGTGATGCTGGCCGCGCAGCCGAGCGGCGAGGCGGACTGGCAGGCCGGCTGGAAAGCCGG
>NZ_JAAGPS010000134.1:0-19732 GCF_017105025.1 Paraburkholderia sp. Ac-20336
CGCAAGCTCGGCGACGACGCGGCGCTGGTCGCGCGGCTGCTGAAGGCGCTGCCGTTTTCGCTGACGGCGGCGCAGGAGCGCGTCGGCGGCGAGATCGCGCTCGATCTGACGCAGCCGCATCCGATGCAGCGCCTGTTGCAGGGCGACGTCGGCAGCGGCAAGACGATCGTCGCCGCGCTCGCCGCCGCGCAGGCGATCGATGCCGGCTACCAGGCCGCGCTGATGGCGCCGACCGAAATCCTCGCCGAGCAGCACGCGCGCAAGCTGCGCGGCTGGCTCGAACCGCTCGGCGTGAACGTCGCGTGGCTCGCGGGCAGTCTGAAGGCGAAGGAGAAGCGCGCCGCGATCGAAGCGGCGGCGCTCGGCACCGCGCAGCTTGTGATCGGCACGCACGCGATCATCCAGGACGCGGTCGAGTTCGCGCGGCTCGGCCTCGTGATCGTCGACGAACAGCATCGCTTCGGCGTCGCGCAGCGGCTCGCGCTGCGCGCCAAGGCGCAGAACGCCGCCGACGGCGCGCGCGATTTCCAGCCGCATCAGCTGATGATGTCCGCGACGCCGATTCCGCGCACGCTCGCGATGACCTACTACGCCGACCTCGACGTTTCCACGATCGACGAACTGCCGCCCGGCCGCACGCCGATCCTGACCAAGCTCGTCTCCGACGCGCGCCGCGAAGAGGTGATCGGCCGCGTGCGCGAGGCGGCGCTGACGGGGCGCCAGGTGTACTGGGTGTGTCCGCTGATCGAGGAAAGCGAGACCTTGCAGTTGCAGACCGCGGTCGAGACCTACGAAACGCTCGCGGCGGCGCTGCCCGAACTGAAGGTCGGGCTCGTGCACGGGCGCCTCGCGCCGGCCGAGAAGGCCGCCGTGATGGATGCGTTCTCGCGCAACGAAATCCAGCTGCTGGTCGCGACGACCGTGATCGAAGTGGGCGTCGACGTGCCGAACGCGTCGCTGATGGTGATCGAGCATGCCGAGCGCTTCGGCCTCGCGCAGCTGCACCAGTTGCGCGGTCGCGTGGGGCGCGGCAGCGCCGCGTCGGTCTGCGTGCTGCTCTATACGGGACCGCTGTCGATGACCGCGCGCTCGCGTCTGCAAACGATGCGCGAAACCACCGACGGCTTCGAGATCGCACGCCGCGACCTCGAAATTCGCGGGCCGGGCGAGTTTCTTGGCGCGCGGCAGTCGGGCGCGGCGATGCTGCGTTTCGCCGATCTGCAGAACGACCAGTGGCTGATCGAGCCCGCGCGCGAGGCAGCCGCGGTGCTGCTCGAAAAATACCCCGAGGTGGTGTTGCAGCATCTCGCGCGCTGGCTCGGCGCGCGCGAGCAATATCTGAAAGCGTGATAGTGGGCGCGTGCGCGGGCTTGAAGGCGCGGGCGGGTTCGGCTTGATGGCGCGTAACTGCCGCACCTAAGCGCACCTAAGCGCGAATCCGCGCGACCCAACCCCGCCAAACGCTCGCCGAAAATCCCGCAAAGGTTGGCGAACCGACCCTATAGGTGTATAACTAGAACCTATCAAATCCTCCATACTGATTGATCCCCGAATGACGCTCACCGAATTGAAATACATCGTGGCGGTGGCTCGCGAGCGCCACTTCGGCCGGGCGGCCGAAGCGTGCTTCGTTAGCCAGCCCACGCTGTCCGTGGCCATCAAGAAGCTCGAGGACGAGCTGAACGTGCAGATTTTCGAGCGCGGCACGAGCGAGGTCAGCGTCACGCCGATCGGCGAACAGATCGTCACGCAGGCTCAACGCGTGCTCGAACAGACGCTCGCGATCAAGGAAATCGCCAAGCAGGGCAAGGACCCGCTCGTCGGCCCGCTGCGCCTCGGCGTGATCTACACGATCGGGCCGTACCTGCTGCCCACGCTCGTCAAGCAGATGATCCAGCGCGTCCCGCAGATGCCGCTGATGCTGCAGGAAAATTACACACTCAAGCTGATCGAACTGCTCAAGCAGGGCGAAATCGACGTCGCGATCATGGCGCTGCCGTTTCCCGAAACGGGCCTGATGCTGCGCCCGCTCTACGACGAGCCGTTCGTCGTCGCGCTGCCTTCCGGTCACGCATGGGAAAACCGTCCGAAGATCGACCCCGACGACCTCAAGCAGGAAACCATGCTGCTGCTCGGCAGCGGTCACTGCTTCCGCGATCACGTGCTCGGCGTGTGTCCCGAGCTGATGCGCTTTTCGCAGAACGCCGACGGCATCCAGAAGACCTTCGAGGGCTCCTCGCTCGAAACGATTCGCCATATGGTCGCGAGCGGCGTCGGCATTACCGTGCTGCCGCGCATGTCGGTGCACGAAGTCAGGCCGCACGCGGCCGGCATCGACGCGGGCCTGCTCAGCTATGTCGCGTTCGACGAACCCGTGCCGGACCGCCGCGTCGTGCTCGCGTGGCGCAAGAGCTTCACGCGCATGCCCGCGATCGATGCGATCTGCGACGCGATCGCCGCGTGCGATCTGCCGGGCGTCAAGAAGCTCGATCTGCCGGCTGCCGTCAACTGATGGCGGGCTCCGCACCGCGCTGTCGGTGCGGATGCCCGTGTGGATGTCTCACAAACAGGGCGCAAGCGCTATCGAATAGATTAAATTAATCAAATGCGAGAATTCGATAGGGTTGATATAGTTTCCTCCGTGGATCGCCCGATCCCTTTATTTCATAAGGCTGAGTGTTCGGACCCGAAGCGCGGAACCCGAGGCAAGCCAGGAGGACAACACCATGCAAGCGAATTCGCAGCCCGTTCACGTTTCCACCCCTGCGCAAGCGGCTACGCCGCGTGTCGTGCCGAGTTTTCGCACGGTCGCTCTGTCGCTGCTGGTCGACCGGGTTCTGGCCGCCTGACGCGCTGGTGCCGCGCGATCGGGTGAACAGCCTCGACGCGGGCAATTTCCCGACGTGGCGCTGCGCGATTCAGGTGATGCCGGAAGCGGACGCCGCCCACTACGCGGGTAACGTACGAACCAACGATACGAACCGGGAGCAGGATCATGATTCAGATGATGATGGCAACCATCGGCGGCCCGAGCACCGCACGCGGCATGCAGGCGCATCGACATGCGTGGATGTTGCGCAAGACGGTCGGCTGCGCGATCGTTGCGAGTGGTTTTGCGGTGATCGCCGTGCAGGCGTTGCAGCACGTTTTCGGTGGTTGAATACAGGGCTTTTTGTGCAGTTGCCCCGAACATGTCAATCAACGCAACACCGCTGTGACGATAAGGTGAAGGCAAGTCGGCGCAGGGTGCCGTCGGCATGACGGCGTAGCCCGGCACCCGGCTAACGCAGCGGGGTTTCACGCTACACTGTCGAACGTTTTATATCCGTTTCTGCTGACCGTCATTTGCCGACCGGTCCGTATCACTCTTCAAAGGAGTCATCATGGCCAAGAAAGAAGCTGCAGCCGTACAGCACGTCAACATCGGGATTAGCGACAAGGATCGCAAGAAGATCGCGGAAGGGCTCTCGCGTCTGCTCGCCGATACCTACACGCTGTACCTGAAGACCCACAACTTCCACTGGAACGTCACGGGTCCGATGTTCAACACGCTGCACCTGATGTTCGAAACGCAATACAACGAACTGTCGCTCGCCGTCGACGCGATCGCCGAACGCATCCGCGCGCTGGGCGTGCATGCGCCGGGCAGCTACCGCGACTTCGCGAAGCTGTCGTCGATTCCCGAAGCCGACGGCGTGCCGGCGGCCGAAGAGATGATCCGCCAGTTGGTCGAAGGTCAGGAAGCAGTGGTGCGTACCGCGCGCGCGATCTTCCCGTCGACGGAAGCCGCCAACGACGAACCGACCGCCGACCTGCTCACGCAACGCATGCAGACGCATGAAAAGACTGCGTGGATGCTGCGCTCGATGCTGGCGTAAAGCGCGTTTGAGTTGCGCCTGAGCGGCATCTGATGCCGGTGTGCGGACAACGTCCGCGTCGCGCTGCAACGAACGAGCCCCCTGCACAGGGGGCTTTGTTTTTTGCGCCGCGGCTGCGCCGCCGTTGCGTCGCTATTGCGTCGTTTAAATGCACGCGTCGTGCGGCTCGCGTCGCACCTCGATACGCAGCCGCGCGAATCCGGGCGCGTCACGCACATCCCGTAAAATAGCGGGACCGTGTTCGCACTTCATCGAATCCGTCCCATGTTCGCACGACTTCCCCTGTATCTGCGCCTCGTGCGCATGGACAAGCCGATCGGCAGCCTGCTGTTGCTGTGGCCGACGCTCAACGCGCTGTGGATCGCGTCCGGCGGCCATCCGTCCTGGCAGTTGCTCGTGATCTTCACGATCGGCACGGTGCTGATGCGCTCGGCCGGCTGCGCGATCAACGATTACGCGGACCGCGATTTCGACCGCCATGTGAAGCGCACCGAAAACCGTCCGCTCACCTCGGGCAAGATCAAGGCATGGGAAGCGGTGGCGCTCGCCACCGGTTTGTCGCTGCTCGCGTTTCTGCTGATCCTGCCGCTCAACGCGTTGACGAAGCAGTTGTCGGTGGTGGCGCTGTTCGTTGCCGGCTCGTATCCGTTCACGAAGCGTTTCTTCGCGATTCCGCAGGCCTATCTCGGCATTGCGTTCGGCTTCGGCATTCCGATGGCATTCGCCGCGATCCAGGATCACGTGCCGCTGCTTGCATGGGTGATGCTGCTCGCGAACATCTTCTGGTCGGTCGCCTACGACACCGAATACGCGATGGTCGATCGCGACGACGACATCAAGATCGGCATCCGCACCTCGGCGCTGACGTTCGGCCGCTTCGACGTGGCCGCGGTCATGCTGTGTTACGCGGTGACGCTCGGGATTTACGTCGGCATTGGCGTGACGCTCGGTTTCGGCGTGCTGTACTGGATCGGTTGGGCCGCGGCAGCAGGCTGCGCGATCTATCACTACACGCTGATCCGCAATCGCGAGCGCATGCCGTGCTTTGCCGCGTTCCGCCATAACAACTGGCTCGGCGGCGCGCTGTTCGCGGGGATTGCCGCGCATTACGCGGCGGCTTCGTTCTGATGCGCGTGCGCGGTGGCTGATCCGGCCGCTGCGGCTATTGCTGTTTTTCGACGCCGTAGGTGCCTGCCCTGAATCGAAGGGTGGCCACCTACGGCGTTTTTTGCTTCTGCGTGACGATGTGCGGGTGGTTTCGAGCGCCAGGCCGTCGCTCTGTTTTCCGGCGGATGCCTGAGCGCCGCCCGATAGCGACCCGATCGCTACGAGATAGCTACCCGAGCATCGCATGGCCGCCGCCCCATCGCCGCCCGGCCACTTACTGCTTGCCGAACTCCTCGCCCATCTCCTTCGCACGCGCATCCGCCGCGAGCACGCCGCGCACAATCGCATCCTTGATGCCGCTCGCGTCGAATGAGGCGAGCGCCGCCGCGGTCGTGCCGCCTTTCGACGTCACGCGTTCGCGCAGCACGCCCGGCGGCTCGTCGGAATTGGCCGCCAGTTGCGCGGCGCCGGTGAAGGTCGCGACCGCGAGCGCGCGGCCCTGCGCTTCGTCCATGCCGAGCTGGCGCGCGGCTTCCTGCAGCGCCTCGATGAAATAGAACACATAGGCCGGCCCGCTGCCCGAGATCGCGGTGACCGCGTCGATCTTCGCTTCGTCGTCGAACCAGACCGTTTCGCCGACCGCACCGAGCACCTGCGACGCGAGCGCGCGGCCCGCTTCGTCGACGCTCTGCGTGGCGACGAGGCCCGTCACGCCCATGCCGATCAGCGCCGGCGTATTCGGCATCACGCGCACGATGCGGCCGTGGCCGCCGAGCCAGCGCGACATGTCGGCGATGCGGATGCCCGCGACGATGCTCACGGCGAGTTGCGACGCCTGCAGATGCGGCGCGAGTGCTTCGGCCACGCTCTTGAGGATTTGCGGCTTCACCGCGAGCACGACCGCGTCGTAGGCGGCGAGCGCGCTGTCGGCGCTCGCGCCGGTGCGGATGCCGAATTGCTCTTCGTTGCGCTTGCGCGCGTCTTCGTTCGGATCGATCGAGTACAGATCAGCCGGCGCGACGCCGCGCTTGATGAGGCCGCCGATCAACGCCGCGGCCATGTTGCCGCCGCCGATAAACGCAATTTTCATGATGGTCCGGTGAGGTTCAGATAAGAAGCGGGAATGCGACGAGGGCGCTCGCGCAGCCGCGCGCGAATGCCCGGGAAAAAGCTCAGTGCGAATAATCGCGCGCGCCGAAAATCGCGGTGCCGACGCGCACGATCGTCGCGCCTTCGAGCACGGCGGCTTCGAGGTCGGCCGACATGCCCATCGAGAGCGTGTCGAGCGCGAGCCCGTCGCCGCGCAGGCGTTCGAACAGCGCGCGCAATTTGCGATGCGGCGCGCGTTGTGCCGCGAGATCGCCGGCCGGTTCGGGAATCGACATCAGTCCGCGCAGCTTCAGCTTTGGCAGCGCGGCGATCTGCTGCGCGATTTCCGCCGCCTCGGCGATGCCGACACCGCTCTTCGACGCCTCGCCGCTGACGTTGACTTGCAGGCACACGTTAAGCGGCGCCAGGTTGTCGGGGCGCTGCTCGGAGAGCCGCTGCGCGATCTTGAGCCGGTCGACCGAATGCACCCAGTCGAAATGCGCGGCGACGGGGCGCGTCTTGTTCGATTGCAGCGGCCCGATGAAATGCCATTCGAGCGACGCGCGCAGATCGGCCAAGGCCTCGATCTTGTCGAGCGATTCCTGCACGTAGTTCTCGCCGAACGCGCGCTGGCCGGCCGCATGGGCGGCGCGCACGGCATCGGCGGGAAACGTCTTGGAGACCGCGAGCAGCCGCACGGATTGCGCATCGCGCCTGGCCGCCCGCGCGGCTTCGGCAATGCGCTGCCGCACGTCGGCGAGGTTGTGCGCGAGGTGGTGGAGCAGGTCGGACATGGAGCGAGCCGGTGTTCAGCGAAGACGATGCCCCGATTATACGGACAGCATGTGCTCGACCAGCTCGATCCAGTGCGCGACCGGCGTCGACGTGCCGCTTTGCAGATGCGCGATGCAGCCGACGTTCGCCGACACGATCACCTGCGGCTCCTGCGCCTGCAGCCGCTCGAGCTTCTGATCGCGCAGCGCGTACGAGAGACGCGGCTGCGTCAGCGAATAGGTGCCGGCCGAGCCGCAGCACAGATGGCTGTCGGCGGGCAGGCGCACGTCGACGCCGAGCGCGCTCAGCAACTGCTCGACCTTGCCGCGTATCTGCTGGCCGTGCTGCAGCGTGCAGGGCGGATGAAACGCGACCGTGTGCACCGAGCGGCGCCGCGTGATCGCGACAAGCTGTTCCTCGAACTCCGGCAGTATTTCCGCGACGTCGCGCGTCAGCTCGACGATGCGGCGCGCTTTCTCCGCGTATTCGGGATCGTGGCGCAGCAGATGCGCGTATTCCTTGACCGTCGCGCCGCAGCCCGAGGCGTTCATCACGATCGCCTCGGCGCCCTGTTCGACGTGCGGCCACCATGCGTCGATATTGGCGCGCAGGTCGTCGAGCGCTTCGTCGTGATAGCCGAGGTGCAGGCGGATCGCGCCGCAGCAGCCGGCCTCGGGCGCGACCACCGTTTCGATGCCGAGCGCATCGAGCACGCGCGCGGTCGCGATGTTGACGTTCGGCATCATCGACGGTTGCACGCAGCCCGCCAGCATCAGCATCTTGCGTTCGTGTTTCGCGGCGGGCCATGCGAGCGGGTTCTGCCGCGCGGGCACCTTGTCGCGCAGCTTTTTCGGCAGGATGCGGCGCACGCGCTGGCCGAGCCGCATCGCCGGCGTGAAGATCACGCTGTTCGGCACGACGCTCGCGAGCACGCGGCGCAGCAGCCGCTGGTTGAGCGGGCGCCTGACTTTCTCTTCGGTGAGCTTGCGGCCGATTTCGACGAGCCGCCCGTATTGCACGCCGGACGGGCAGGTCGATTCGCAGTTGCGGCAGGTGAGGCAGCGGTCGAGGTGGACCTGCGTGCTGCGCGTGACCGGCGCGCCTTCGACCATCTGCTTGATCAGATAGATGCGCCCGCGTGGGCCGTCGAGTTCGTCGCCGAGCAACTGGTAGGTCGGACAGGTGGCCGTGCAGAAACCGCAATGCACGCACTTGCGCAGGATGGCGTCCGCTTCGTTGCCATCGGGCGTATTGCGAATGAAGTCCGCGAGGTTGGTTTGCATCGCGTCGCTCAGAAGTCGGGGTAGAGACGGCCGCGATTGAAGATGCGGGCCGGGTCGAAGGCGTGTTTGAGGCCGCGATGGATTTTCATCAGCGGCGTGGGCAGCGGCGTGAAGACGCCGGCGCTGCGGTCGTAGCCGTGGCCGCTGCGGAAGATCGTCGCGTGGCCGCCGGCCTGCTTCGCGCTGATGCGCACGGTTTGCGCGTCGGTGTCGGTGATCCACCAGCGCTGGCCGCCGCCCCATTCCATCAGTTGCGCGCCGGGCAGTTGCAGCGGCTCGGTGATCGACGGCAGCGCGAGACGCCACAGCGCGGCCTTCGGCGGGATCGCCGAGAAGAACGCATCGGTCTGCTCGCGCAGGCCGGCCCAGAAACGCTCGGCCTCGACCGCATCGACGACTTCGCCGTCGAGCGCCGCGCGCGCCGCCTTGACCGCGGCTTCCGCGCCCGCGAGCCGCACGGCGAGCGTGCCGTTGCGCCATGCGCTCGCGGTGATCGGCAGCGGCCGGCCGGCCCATTCGTTGAGCTTGCGGACCGCGTCGGTGCCGTTCATGTCGAACTTCAGCGTGGCTTCGGCCTGCGGCAGCGGCAGCACCTTGACCGACAGTTCGAGGATCAGTCCGAGCGTGCCGAGCGAGCCCGCCAGCAGCCGCGAGACGTCGTAACCGGCGACGTTCTTCACGACCTGGCCGCCGAAATGCAGCACCTGGCCCTGGCCGTTCATGACGACGGCGCCGAGCACGAAGTCGCGCGCCGCGCCGACGGCCGGGCGGCGCGGCCCGGAAATGCCCGCGGCGATGCAGCCGCCGAAGGTGGCCTGCGGCCCGAAGTGCGGCGGCTCGAACGGGAGCATCTGGTCGTGCTCGGCGAGCGCGGCTTCGATCTCCAGCAGGGGCGTACCCGCGCGCGCGGTGATGACGAGCTCGGCCGGATCGTAGGCGATGATGCCGCGATAAGCGCGCGTGTCGAGGATCTCACCTTCCAGCGTCTGACCGTACCAGTCTTTGGTGCCGCCGCCCCGGACGCGCAGCGCGCGTCCTTCTGCGCTGGCCGAACGCACGCGTTCGGACCAAACGGCGACGATGTCGTCCTCTTCCATGGTGTCCTGCTCGTTGTGTTTCGGTTGATTGTACCGGGCGGGGGCTCGCTGGCAACCAGGAGCGCACCCGCATCGGCAGATCGGCTGAAGGGACCGCGAAAGGCGGGGCAGGCGCTATGCAACGGAGCGCCTGCCCCGCCTTTTGCGGTGCGCGCTTCATGCGCGACGCGAGCATGAACGATGCGAGCGGCAACGGACGCTAGAAGCGCGGCAGCTCAGGGTGAGGCAGCAGCCCGCCGCGCACATGCATCTTGCCGTATTCGGCGCAGCGCGCCCGCGTGGGAATACCCTTGTCGGGGTTCAGCAGGCCGGGCGCGTCGAATGCGCGCTTGACCGCGTGGAACGTGTCGCGTTCCTCGGGTGAGAACTGCACGCACATCGAATTGATCTTCTCGATGCCGACGCCATGCTCGCCCGTGACCGTACCACCCAGTTCCACGCAGGCTTCGAGGATGTCGCAACCGAATTCCTCGGCGCGGTGCCACTCGTCCTTGTCGTTGCCGTTGAATAGGATCAGCGGATGCATGTTGCCGTCGCCGGCATGGAACACGTTGATGCAGCGCAGCCGGTATTTTTTCTCCATCTCTTCGATGCGCGCGAGCAGCGGTCCGATACTGCGGCGGGGCACGGTGCCGTCCATGCAGTAGTAGTCCGGCGAAATGCGGCCGGCGGCCGGAAACGCGTTCTTGCGCCCGGACCAGAAGCGCAACCGTTCCTCTTCCGTGCGCGAAATCTGGATGCGGGTTGCACCGTGTTCGCGCAGTACCGCGGTCATGCGCACGATCTCGTTGGCGACCTCGTCGGGCGTGCCGTCCGATTCGCACAGCAGGATCGCCGCCGCGTCGAGGTCGTAGCCCGCGTTGACGAATTCCTCGACCGCGCGCGTGGCCGGCTTGTCCATCATCTCGAGGCCGGCCGGAATGATGCCCGCCGCGATGATGCCGGCCACCGCGTCGCCGCCTTTCACGACGTCGTCGAAACTGGCCATGATGACCTGCGCCGTCTGCGGCTTCGGGATCAGCTTGACTGTGACCTCGGTGACGATCGCGAACATACCCTCGCTGCCGATCAGCACCGCGAGCAGATCGAGCCCGGGCGCGTCCGGCGCGAGCGAGCCGAATTCGACGATCTCGCCTTCCATCGTCACCGCGCGCACGCGCAGTACGTTGTGCACCGTGAGGCCGTATTTCAGGCAGTGCACGCCGCCCGAATTCTCTGACACGTTGCCGCCGATCGTGCAGGCGATCTGCGAGGACGGGTCCGGCGCGTAGTAGAGCCCGTAAGGCGCCGCGGCTTCGGAGATCGCGAGATTGCGCACGCCCGGCTGCACCGTGGCGGTACGCGCATACGAGTCGACCTCGACGATTTTCCTGAAGCGCGCGAGTGACACGACCACGCCATGCCGGATCGGCATGGCGCCACCCGAGAGGCCGGTGCCCGCGCCGCGCGGCACGATCGGCACGCCGAGGCGATGGCAGATCTGCACGATGCGTTGCACCTGCGATTCGGTTTCCGGCAACGCAACCGCGAGCGGCAGACGCCGGTAAGCGGCGAGGCCGTCGCATTCGTACGCGACGGTGTCTTCCTCGCGATACAGCAAACAATGATTCGGCAACACGGCCATCAGCGCCTGCACGACTTCGCGCTGGCGCTGGGCGAGTACTTCGGCCGACAGTTCAGCGGGTGCGTTCATGTAACTTGTCTCCCCTTGCTTTTGCCGATCCGGCTCTTCGTTCGAGCCGGTTGTTTCAGGCGGCCTCGTTGCGAGCCGATTCGCTTCGAGTCACGTCGTTCCGGGTCACGGCGTTTTGAGTCACATCGTTCCGGGCCACCGCGTTTCGAGGCCGGCGCGACCGCCGCCCGATGTGGCGGCCGCCGCTTCCGGCGTGCCCGGTCTGCGTCAGGCCGCCCAGCTGAATATCTTGCCCGGGTTCATCAGATTGCGCGGGTCGAGCGCATGCTTGATCGAGCGCATCGTATCGACCGCGACGTCGCCGTGTTCCTCGAGCAGGAAGCGCATCTTGTGCAGGCCGACGCCATGCTCGCCGGTGCAGGTGCCGTCCATGCGCAGCGCGCGCTGCACGATGCGATGGTTCAGGCGCTCGGCTTCTTCGAGTTCCTCGGGCTTGTCCGGGTCGATCAGGATCGCGACGTGGAAGTTGCCGTCGCCGACATGGCCGACGATCGGGCAGGGCAGCGGCGAGGCCTTCAGATCCTGCTCCGTTTCCACCACGCATTCGGCGAGGCGTGAGATCGGCACGCAGACATCGGTCGTGACCGCACGGCAGCCGGGCTTCAGTTGCAGCATCGCGAAATAGGCGCTGTGACGCGCGTTCCACAAACGGCTGCGGTCTTCGGGGCGCGTCGCCCATTCGAAACCCTCGCCGGCATTTTGCGCGGCGATGTCCTGCACGAGTTCGGCCTGTTCCTTGACGCCGGCCTCGGTGCCGTGGAATTCGAAGAACAGCGTGGGGGCTTCGCGCAGCGTCAGATTCGAGTGGCGGTTGATCGAGCGCACCGCGAGCGAGTCGACGAACTCGACGCGCGCGATCGGCACGCCGATCTGGATCGTCTCGATGACCGCGCGTACCGCATCGCCCATTGACGGGAACGCGCATATCGCGGCCGATACCGCTTCGGGCTGCGGATAAAGCCGCACCGTGATTTCGGTGATGACGCCGAGCGTGCCTTCGGAGCCGACGAAGAGCCGCGTGAGGTCATACCCCGCCGACGATTTGCGCGCGCGCGTGCCGGTTTTGATGACGCGGCCATCGGCCAGCACGACCGCGAGGCCGAGCACGTTTTCGCGCATCGTGCCGTAGCGCACGGCATTGGTGCCCGACGCGCGCGTGGCCGACATGCCGCCGATGCTCGCGTCGGCACCCGGATCGATCGGGAAGAAGAGGCCCGTGTCGCGCAGTGCTTCGTTCAACTGCTTGCGCGAGATGCCGGGCTCGACGGTGACGGTGAGGTCCTCGGCGTTGATCGACAGCACGCGGTTCATGGCCGACAGATCGATCGACACGCCGCCTTGCACCGCGAGCAGATGCCCTTCGAGCGACGAGCCGTTGCCGTACGGAATGATCGGCACGTCGTACTGGCCGCATAGCTTGACGGCGGTTTGCACGTCTTCGGTTGTGTGCGCGAAGACGACGGCGTCGGGCAACTGGGGATCGAATGGCGATTCGTCGCGGCCATGATGCGCGCGCACGGCTTCGGCAACCGACACGCGTTCACCGAACGCGGCTTTGAGCTGGTTCAGCAGTTCGGCGGGAAACGGCCGGCGCAACGGGGCCGGCGGCACGGGATGGTTCACGCATGTCTCCTGTCGAACGGAGTGGGCGGCTTGGCGGTCGACCCGAGTGGTGCCTGCGGTTGGCCGAAGTGAGCGCTCTCGCGCGTCATTCGGTTCCCGGCGAAGCTCCTGCTTCGGTTTCATGCAAAGCGCTTACTCCGATTTCATGAAAGATTTTTGAGGGCACGGCTTATGTGTGCCGCATTCATTTCATTTTACGCCGATCGTCCGTGGGCCGGCACCGGTCCGCGCTCGGCTCGGCTTCCCGGCTCATATAATGGCGGCGATTTCGCGATGCGCGCAATATGGATAAACGTGGTGGGCGTATCGCCACTGAACGTATGGGGGACATCATGGGCAACCGCCTGAGCAAGATCGCCACTCGCACCGGCGATGACGGCACCACCGGTCTCGGCGACGGCCGCCGCGTGCGCAAGGACAGCGCGCGCATTGCCGCGATCGGCGATGTCGACGAACTCAATTCGCAACTCGGCGTGCTGTTGTGCGAGAGCCTGCCCGACGGCGTGCGCGCGGCGCTGGTGGCGATCCAGCACGATCTGTTCGATCTGGGCGGCGAGCTCTGCATTCCCGGCCACACGATGATTACCGAGCGGCATCTCGCCCAGCTCGACGGCTGGCTCGCCGACTACAACGCCGCATTACCGCCGCTGAAGGAATTCATTCTGCCCGGCGGCTCGCGCGCCGCAGCGCTCGCGCATGTGTGCCGCACCGTCTGCCGCCGCGCCGAACGCGCGATCGTGGCGCTCGGCGAGCATGAGGCAATCAACGTGGCGCCGCGTCAATATGTGAACCGGCTGTCCGATCTGCTGTTCGTGCTCGCGCGCGTGCTCAATCGCGCGGATGGCGGCACCGACGTGCTATGGCAGCACGATCGCGGCACGCATTGAGTGCAATTGAGCGAATGGTGCGCGGGTGCGCATGGCATCAGGCACCGGGCCCCGCGTTAGCCGATCGCGAGCGTAACCGGCTTGCCGATGCGGCTCATCATTTCGACGAGCGTGTCGATCGTGAACTTGGTGGTTTTCTTGTTGACCACGTCGGATACGCGCGGGCGCGACACCATCAGAATTTCCGCCGCCTCGGCCTGCTTCAGATGATGCTGTTCGATCCAGCTCGACAGCTCGGTCATGAGCTGCTCCTTGAGCAGGCGCGTGTCGTTGATCTGCTTTTGCGACGCCGCGTGCAGGCGCTTCGCTTCTTCGGCGGAAAAGCCGAGTTCGAGAAACAGATTTGCACCGGGTTGGGTGACGTGGCGAATGCGGGTGTCGGTCGTCATTGATAAGGTTTCCTATCGTTAATGATCGCGCGGTAGCGCATCTCGGCGATCTTTTTGTCTCGCGGCCCGAGCTTCTGCGTTTTCTTCTGAAAACAATGCAGCACGTAGATCGCTTCGACAAACTTACTCACATACATCACGTGAAAAATGCCGTCTTCGTCTTTGATGCGGATTTCGCGCGTTCCGGCGCCGATCGAGTCGAACGCTTTCCAGTCGTCGGGGTCGAGTCCCGCCTGAATCTTGTGCAGTTGAAACCCCGCGCGACGACGTGCTTCAGCGGGAAAGGCGAGCCGATCGCGCAAGCTCGAACCTAATCAGCGAATTTCTTTTTCCTGCTCCATAGCCGCCTTTGTGTATAAAATATTATACGAGCCATCCAGCCCGGTCAAGTCCGTTTGCATGCCTCTGAGTCAGGTACGCACGCGTTGCGAAGGCGTCACATGCAAGCGGACAACGAGCTGTTACGGTACAGAGGCGGCGCGCGCAGCACCATCGTCCGTTCGGCCAATAAAAAACCCGGTTCGAAGCCGAACCGGGTTTTCTACGGATGACTGACGAACTGCCGGAGCAGCGGCGCGGCAGGCGTTCAGTTGCCGCTGCCGCGTGCCACGCGGCGCTGCCTGACGGCTTCGGCGAGACCTTCGAGCACCGTGACGCTTTCGTCCCAGCCGATGCACGCATCGGTAACGCTCTGGCCGTACGTGAGCGTGCCGCCTTCCTGCAGATCCTGGCGGCCCGCCACGAGGTGCGACTCGACCATCACGCCGACGATCCGCTCGTCGCCCGCGGCGATCTGGCGGCCGATGTCCGCGCACACCGGAATCTGGTTCTCGTGCTTCTTCGAGCTGTTCGCGTGGCTCGCGTCGATCATCAGGCGTGCGGCGAGACCTGCCTTGCCGATGTCGGCGCAGGCGGCGTTGACGCTGTCGGCGTCGTAGTTCGGCGCCTTGCCGCCGCGCAGGATCACGTGGCAATCCTCATTGCCGGCCGTCGACACGATCGCCGAGTGGCCACCCTTCGTGACCGAGAGGAAATGGTGCGGCTGCGAGGCGGCCTTGATCGCGTCGACGGCGATCTTCACGTTGCCGTCCGTGCCGTTCTTGAAGCCGACCGGGCACGACAGTCCCGAAGCCAGTTCGCGGTGCACCTGCGACTCGGTGGTCCGCGCGCCGATCGCGCCCCACGAGATCAGATCGGCGATGTACTGCGGGCTGATCATGTCGAGGTATTCGGTGCCGGCGGGCAGGCCGAGTTCGTTGATGTGCAACAGCAGCTCGCGCGCGGCGCGCAGGCCGTCGTTGATCTTGAAGCTGTTGTCCATGTGCGGATCGTTGATGAGGCCCTTCCAGCCCACCGTCGTGCGCGGTTTTTCGAAGTACACGCGCATCACGACTTCGAGTTCGCCGGCGAAGCGCTTGCGCTGTTCGATCAGACGTCCTGCGTATTCGATCGCGGCCTTCGGATCGTGAATCGAGCACGGGCCGATCACGACGATCAGGCGGTCGTCCATGCCATGCAGAATGCGATGCATCGCGTTGCGCGAGTCGTAGATCACGTTGGAGACCGACTCGTCGCACGGGAATTCGCGAATCAGGTGAGCGGGCGGCGTGAGTTCTTTCAATTCGCGGATGCGGACATCGTCGGTGTTGTGCGGGGGCATGGGGTTCTCCTGAATCGGTTCGTAGTTCGTAGCGTGTTCGCGTGAGTAGCGGGTGTCAAAGTTCGTCTGGAAGCAAGGTTTCAAAAGCCGGTGTTTCAAAAGCGTGAGGCGAAAAAAAACCGCCAGGCTGGCTGGCGGTTTTTCGGGAATTCTTGGTGTCCTGCGTGCACTAACACCCCTCTTGATCCGCCAGCGGTCTGAGATACCAAAAAAAGTAAAAATAAAACTTGGCGGACATGGCGAGGTGAAATGCGTTGCTGGTCAAAAAAGGTGAGTGACTTTATAACCCGGTACAGGCTCGCTTGACAAGCATGGGCCTATAAAAATGCGGGTAATCCGCACGTTTCGTACTTTTTTCGCACGAAACGTGCATGACTTGCAGAATCAGGCGGTGCCGCCGACCGTCATGCGCTCGATGCGCAGCGTCGGCTGGCCGACGCCCACCGGCACGCTCTGGCCTTCCTTGCCGCACACGCCGACACCCGAATCGAGCTTCATGTCGTTGCCGATCATCGTGACGTACTTCAGCGATTCCGGGCCGCTGCCGATCAGCGTCGCGCCCTTGACCGGATACGTGATCTTGCCGTTCTCGATCATGTAGGCCTCGGAAGCCGAGAACACGAACTTGCCGTTCGTGATGTCGACCTGGCCGCCGCCGAAGTTCACCGCATAGAGGCCGTTCTTCACGGACGCGAGAATTTCCTGCGGGTCCTTGTCGCCGTTCAGCATGTAGGTGTTGGTCATGCGCGGCATCGGCAGCGCCGCGTACGATTCGCGCCGCGCGTTGCCGGTGACCGGCATCTTCATCAGGCGCGCGTTCAGCGTGTCCTGGATGTAGCCCTTCAGGATGCCGTCCTCGATCAGCGTCGTGCATTGGGTCGGGTTGCCTTCGTCGTCGATGTTGAGCGAGCCGCGGCGGTTCGGCAGCGTGCCGTCGTCGACCACGGTGACGCCCTTCGCGGCGACCTGCTCGCCGATGCGTCCCGCGAACGCCGACGAACCCTTGCGGTTGAAGTCGCCCTCGAGCCCGTGGCCGATCGCCTCGTGCAGCAGCACGCCGGGCCAGCCCGGGCCGAGCACGACCGTCATCGCGCCGGCCGGCGCCGGCCGCGCGTCGAGATTGACGAGCGCCGCATGCACCGCGTCGTCGACGTAGCGCGACAGCACTTCGTCGGTGAAATAGCCGTAGTCGAAACGCCCGCCGCCGCCGCCGCTGCCGATTTCGCGGCGGCCGTTCTGCTCGGCGATCACGGTGACCGAGACGCGCACGAGCGGCCGGATGTCGGCCGCGAAGCCGCCGTCGCTGCGCGCGACGAGCACCACGTCGTATTCGCCGGCGAGGCCCGCCATCACCTGCTGGATGCGCGGATCGCGGCCGCGCGCCATCTGTTCGATGCGCTCGAGCAGCTTGACCTTCGCGGTCGCGTCGAGCGAATGGAGCGGATCGGACGGCAGGTACAGATCGCGCCCGGCGATGCCGGTCAGCGACGAGGCCACCTTGATCTTCTGCTTGCCGCCGCCCGATCTGGCGATCGCGCGCGTGGCGATGGCCGCCTGGCGGATCGCCTCGGGCGAAAGGTCGTCCGAGTAGGCGAACGCGGTGCGGTCGCCCGACACGGCGCGCACGCCGACGCCCTGATCGATGCTGAAGCTGCCCGACTTCACGATGCCTTCCTCGAGGCTCCACGCTTCGCTGCGGGTCGCCTGGAAGTAGAGGTCCGCGTAGTCGACGCGGTGCGTGAAGATTTCGGCGAGCGTGCGCGTGAGCAGCGACTCGTCGAGACCATAGGGCGTGAGGAGAATGTCCTTGGCGGCGGCGAGATTACGGATACCGGATTCGATGATGTTCATGCGAAATATGTTCTGCTCGATACGAGGGGGGCGGGGAGCGCCTGAGCCACCATATGCGTGGCGGGCGCCGCAGTTTCAATGTCGGATTCAGGTCAGCACGCGATGACGCCAGGCCGGCAGGCTCTGCCGCACTTCGTCGATCCGCGCGCGTTCGAGGTTGCCGGCGACCACGCCGGCGCCTTCGTCGCGCACCGCGACGATCTCGCCCCACGGGTCGATCAGCATGCTGTGGCCCCAGGTGCGGCGGCCGTTCTCATGTTTGCCGCCTTGCGCCGCGGCGAGCACATAGCACTGGTTTTCGATCGCACGGGTGCGCAGCAGCAGCTCCCAGTGCGCGCGGCCGGTCGTGTAGGTGAAGGCGGACGGCACCACGATCAGCGCACAGTCGCCCATGCGCCGATACAGCTCCGGAAAGCGCAGATCGTAGCAGACCGACAGGCCGACCCGGCCGAACGGCGCCTCGAAGCCGCGTACCTCGGTGCCGGGGCGGATCGTGCGCGCTTCGTCGAACGATTCTTCGCCCTTCTCGAAGCTGAACAGGTGAATCTTGTCGTAGCGCGCGGCTTCGTTGCCGTGCGGGTCGAACACGAGCGTCGTGTTCAGCACGCGCGAGGCTTCCGGCGCGGTGAGCGGCAGCGTGCCGCCGATCACCCAGAGCTTGTGGCGGCGCGCCGCGTCGGCGAGAAAGCGCTGGATCGGGCCGTCCTGGTAGGGCTCGCGCACGGCGAGCTTGTCGGTGTCCTTGAAGCCCATGAAGCAGAAGTATTCGGGCAGCAGCACGAGTTGCGCGCCGTCGGCGGCGGCTTCGGCGATCAGGCGTTCCGCGTCGGCGAGATTGCGCTCGCGATCGGGCGTGCTGACCATCTGCAGCGCGGCGACCCGGAAGGGGCTGATGAAGGAGCCGCCGGATGCCGCGGCGGACGGCGATGAAGAGACGTGTGTTTCGCTCATGAGCGTGTCGAAAGGCTCCCGGCACAGCGGCGGTGCGAACCGCGGACGCCGCATGCGTCGTTCAGGGCGGGCTCGAACGCGGCTCAGGGCGCTTCCACGGTCGAAGCCGGAGCGTCCATCTTACCCCGTTCGGTCGTCACCCGCTCGATGTGCGGTTTCGCCCACGAGCCCGTGATCGCGTACTCGCGCGCGAACACGTGCGACACCCCGTGGGTGAGCGCGATATCGGCGATCAGCGCGCCGAGGCCGATCAGCGGATTGACGACCGTCGCGGCGATCACCGCGGAGCCCGCGCTGACGGTCGGCACGACGTGCAGGTGCAGGTCCTGGGTTTTCTGCGCGATGTCGACCGAGCCGGCCATCTCGGCGCGCGCCGGCGCGGTCACCATTCTGAAGTTGTCGGTGCGGGCGATGCCGTCGTGAATCTGCGCGGTGCCGGTCACGCTCGAAAACGGTAGCCCTTCGCCGATCACGTCGCGGAAATCGAGCGTGGCGATGCGCGCGAGGCTTTGCAGGCTCAGCACGCCGAGCAGCGTTGCGACGCCCGGATCGATCTTGAGAATCTGGCCGTGACGCAGATCGAGCGCGAGGTTGCCGTTCAGCGTCGAATAGTCGATCCTCGCCGGACCGCCTTGCCAGGCGGCCTTGCCCGCCAGCGAACCGCTGCCGCCCTTGAGCGTCTTCGGCAGGCCGAGGCGTTCGAGCAGCGCGCCGGCATCCTTGATGTCGAGCTTGAAATCGAACACGGTGCGGCGCGGCGTGGTTTCGTCGGCGGAACTGGCGAGTTCGGTCGAGGTGCGCCAGTTCGCGGTCGCGCTTAGTGTCGCGGCGGGATTGGTGACGTCGAACTTGTCGAGTTGCCAAACCGGCACGCCGTTTTCCTCGAAGTTGTGCGCGTCGACTTCGAGTTTGCCGATGTTGCGGTCGCGCACGATCAGCTCGTTCACGACCAGATCGATCGACGGCATGTTTTGCGCGGGCGCCGACATCGCCGGGCCGAGCAGGTCTTTGTCCGCGACCGACGGAATCACGACGCGCGCAAAGCGCGCCTGCAGCGAGCCCGGCGAGTCGCGGGTCGCGCCCGGTAGCCACGACACGTGGCCCGACACCTGATTCGAGGCGATGTTCGCCTGCCAGGTGCGGTCCGCGCGCGATGCGCCGACGATCACGTTGTCCCAGTGGCGCTTGAGCAGCGTCAGCGTGTCGACGTGCAACGCGAAGCGGCTCGGCAGGAATTGCGTGAGCGCGGGGTTGGGCTGTGGCGGCGCGGCGGCCGGAGTGGGCGCCGCGGTGCTTGTGGCGGCGGCATTGGCGTTTGCTGCGGGCGCGCCGGCGCTGCCGTTGTTACGCAATTGCGCGAAGAGCAGGCGCCACGCGTCGGCGTCGAATTCCTTGAGATCGACCGCGGCGACCACGCCGTCGGCCGGCAGCTCCGCCGGCCGGTTCACGC
>NZ_JAAGPS010000135.1:0-238 GCF_017105025.1 Paraburkholderia sp. Ac-20336
GAAAAAAAAAAAACCCATGATGATCTCACGCTCTAAACGACGGCCTTCTGACATTTGATCATACACGACACCACCTCTGTTCAACTCATCACACCACTATCGATAGAATGCTCCTTACACACTTAAGCAGTTACCGTGTGACCTCTGCTAGAACTGTCTACGTCACTTATTCATCTAGTCTGTTCTGCTGCCACATCGCTGTCTCTATGTAGCTTGCTTCGCGTCGTGACTATATGCC
>NZ_JAAGPS010000136.1:0-240 GCF_017105025.1 Paraburkholderia sp. Ac-20336
GTGTGACGAACACGAGAAATATGACAGTGAAGCGTGGATAGTGACTGTGTAAACGTGTGGACATGGGAAGTGTATATGGAGAGAAGAAGATGAAGAGAGGAATAGTTGTAGTAGTAAAATAAGAGAGAGAGCTGAGGAGAGAGGCAAATGGTATTGTAGAATAACAGTAGACATATGGTCTAAGTGTGAACAGAGACTTGTGGGATCGAGGTTTTATTTTTTTTTTTTTTTTTTAATGAG
>NZ_JAAGPS010000137.1:0-19682 GCF_017105025.1 Paraburkholderia sp. Ac-20336
TCAGCTCAAACACGCGCCGCTCGTCGCGCCTCATCCACGCATCGCGCAGACCGCGCGGGCATTGGGTTTTGATAGGATGACGGTGTCCGGCGCGGGCGACGAGCGCATAGTCCGCGCGCTCGTCGCCGCGGCCGCCGTGCCTTCCGTGCCCCCCGTCGTCCAACCGGTATCGACCAACCCGGCTCAATCACGCATGACTGAAACGAACGCCTCCACGAACGCTGCACCCCAGCCGTCCGCAACCGCCGCGTTGCCGCCGAATCAACCCTTCACGCCGTACGAAGCGCACAAGCGCCGCAGCATGAGCGGGCCGCTGCTGTGGTTTGTGGTCGTGATCCTGGCGTGCGCGGTCGGCGTGGGCGGCTTCGCGATGAACCGCAAGCTCGTGCGCACCGAGCAGGCGCTGGCGCAGCGTCAGCAGGCCAACGACACGCAGACCAACGAGCTGCGCATCAAGCTCGACCAGGCGCTCGCCAGCGTGCATCAGGCGGACTCGCAGGTCGCGCAGTTCGAGGGCAAGCTCGCCGATGCGCAGGCCGCGCAGCAGGCGCTGCAACAGCAATACGCCGATCTCGCGCGCAATCGCGACGACTGGACGCTCGCCGAAGTCGGGCAGATGCTGTCGGCGGCGAGCCAGCAGTTGCAGCTGACCGGCAACACGCAGCTCGCGCTGTTCGCGCTGCAAAGCGCCGACACGCGCCTCGCGGCGTCGGACAGCCCGCAGGCGGTGGCGGTGCGCAAGGCGATCGCGCAGGACATCGACAAGCTGAAGGCCGCGCCGTCGACCGATCTCACCGGTCTCGCGATCAAGCTCGACAACGCAATCGACCACGTCGCGAACCTGCCGCTCTCGGGCGAGGCGCCGATTCCGCATGCGACGCCGCACGCGGCCACGTGGGCCGACACCGCGAAGGTGGCCGCGGCCACCGGCAAGCCGCGCTGGGAAGTGTGGTTCGACGAGGTCACGCACGGCATCGGCGATCAACTGACGAGCCTCGTGCAGGTGCGCCGCATCGACCATGCCGACGCGATGCTCGTCTCGCCCGACCAGGGCTATTTCGTGCGCGAGAACCTGAAGCTGCGTTTGCTGTCGGCGCGTCTCGCGCTGCTCTCGCGCAACCAGACCACGCTGAAGTCCGATCTGCAGGCGGCGCAGACGGCGCTCACGCGCTACTTCGACGCTTCGTCGAAAGAGACGCAAACAGTGATCGATCTCGTCAGGCAGGTCGATACGGGCTCGGCCGCGGTCGAACTGCCGAACCTCGACACGAGCCTGCAGGCCGTCAATCAATACCGGAACCGGGGTTAATCATGGCGATCCGGGGACTTCTTTGGCTCGCGCTGCTGTTCGTGATCGCGGTGGTGCTCGCGGTGGTCGGTCGCTTCGACGCGGGGCAGATACTGCTGGTCTATCCGCCGTATCGCGTCGACATGTCGCTCAATCTGTTCATCGTCGCGATCGTCGTGCTGTTCATCGTGCTGTATGCGCTCCTGCGCATCATTCGCAATATCTGGCGCATGCCGCAGCGCGTCGCCGCGTACCGCGCGCGCTCGCGCGTCGCGAAAGCGCATGCGTCGTTGCGCGACGCGATCGGCAACCTCTACGCGGGGCGTTTCTCGCGTGCCGAGAAGGCCGCGAAAGACGCGCTCGCGAACGGCGACAACAAGGGCGCGGCCGGCCTGATCGCGGCCACGGCCGCGCATCGCATGCACGAATATGCGCGGCGCGACGAATGGCTCTCGCAGATCGACGAAGCCGACTGGCAGGACGCGCGCCTGATGGCGACCGCCGACATGCGCGCCGACGGCCGCGACGCGGACGGCGCGCTCACCGCGCTGACCGAAATGCAATCGCAGGGCGCGCGGCGCATTCATGCGCAACAGATCATGCTGCGCGCGCAGCAGCAACTGAAGAACTGGAGCGAAGTGCTGAAGCTCGTCAAGACGCTGGAGAAGCGCGAGGCGATCCATCCGGCCGTGGCAGTGCGGCTGCGTCAACTGGCGGCCGAGAATCTGCTGCGCGATCGTCGTCACAACGCCGATGCGCTGCTCGAACTGTGGAACTCGCTGTCGGCGGTCGAGCGTCATTCGCCGCGTCTCGCCGATACCGCCGCCGAACTGCTCGTCTCGCTGAATCGTCCGCAGGACGCGCGCAAGATCGTCGAGGAAGCGCTCGCGCAGAACTGGGACGCGCGCCTGCTGCGCCGCTATCCGGACACGGCCGGCGGCGATGCGCTGCCGCTGATCCAGAAGGCCGAAGCCTGGCAGAAGGATCGTCCCGAAGATGCGGATCTGATGTTCACGCTGGGCCGTCTGTGCCTGCATCAGCAGTTGTGGGGCAAGGCGCAATCGTTCCTCGAACGCGCGCTGAAGCTTGCCGATAACGAGACGCTGAAGATCCGCTCGCATCGCGCGCTTGCGCGTTTGCACGAGCAGCTTGGCGATACCGAGAAAGCGAGCCAGCATTATCGCGAGAGCGCGCTGGCGATGAATGTGACCTGATGAGGCTCGCATCATGGCGTAGCCGCTGAGCCGCACAAGCCTCTCGAACCGCTACCCGATGGCCGCAGCCGATGCTGCGGCCATTTCTTTTTGCACCGCGTGATAGACGCGGGTTTGTCGTTGCCAGTCTTCGCTTGGGCTCTGGTCACCCATGATGGCTGCACTGCCGCAAGCCATCCGGACCGCGAGCGGCGCGCGACGTAGGCCACGTTCGCTGCGAGGTCAGAGCGACGGGCGACTCTCGCCAAATATCTGCAGCGATACATCAGACGTGACCTATTATCAAAAGTCGTGAGTAGTACGACTGAGGTTGCGATGCTGTCCGGACAGGCTTCGCATTTCGGCGGCCCGGACGGCAATCCGCGAATCGTGCAACCGGTTGCAGGTGTCGTGGAGAAAGGGCAATGGTTCGCAAGGACATACTCGATGCGTTGCGGACGTACACCGAGCCGTTTCGCGTCACGAGCGGCAGCGATTTCTCGCTGAAGCATTTCGATCCCGGCGAGACGCTGGGACTCAAAATGGATAAGGCCGAGGCGCTGCAACTGCTCCAGCGCGGCTCGAAATGGCTTGCGATGGAGCAGGAGGTGCTCTACGCGCAGGATTCCTGGTCGGTGCTGCTGGTGTTCCAGGCCATGGACGCGGCGGGCAAGGACGGGACGATCAAGCACGTCATGTCGCGCGTCAATCCGCAGGGCTGCGATGTTTTCTCGTTCAAGCAGCCGTCGGCCGAAGAGCTCTCGCACGACTTTCTGTGGCGCTATGGCAGGAAAGTGCCCCAGCGTGGGCACATCGGCATTTTCAACCGTTCGTACTACGAGGAAGTGCTAGTGGTGCGCGTGCATCGGCATCTGCTCGATGCGCAGAAGATTCCGCCGGCACGGATCGGCGACAACATATGGGACGAGCGCCTCGCCGACATCGCGCGATTCGAGGACTATCTGACGCGCCAGGGCGTGGTCATTCTCAAGTTCTATTTGAACCTGTCGTATGCGGAGCAGAAGAAGCGCTTCATGGACCGTCTCGACAATCCCGACAAGCACTGGAAGTTTTCCGCCGCCGACATTCGCGAGCGCCGCTACTGGGACGACTATATGCACGCTTATGAAGAGGCCATTCGCGCGACGGCTTCGGAGGCGGCACCGTGGTTCGTCGTGCCCGCCGACAACAAACCTTTTACGCGGCTCGTCGTTGCGGCTGCGATCGTCGAGGCCGTCGAGAAGCTCGACCTCGCTTACCCGAAAGCCACGCAGGAGCAGATGAAGGACCTCGCCGCGGCGAGAGAGGAACTCGGCGCTGAAGCCGCGAATGCGACGGAACACACACAGGCAGGGGGCGATTCCGGGCATTGAAAGCTGCCCCTGACCAGACATCACCGGCATAACCGGAACCGGGAGAGAGGGAGAGACGAGGATGAGTTCAGTCGAGAATGCGGCGCCGTGGCATGCGCTACCGGCCGACGAAATCGAGCGGCAGTTCAACGTGGATTCCGCGCGCGGCCTCGATGCCGCAGAGTCAAGCGGGCGGCTCGCCACCTATGGCCCGAACCGTCTGCCGCAGGGCAAGAAGAAGGGGCCGGTCGCACGATTTCTCGCGCAGCTTCACAACATTCTGATCTACGTGCTGCTCGCGGCCGGCTTCGTCAAGTTCATGCTGGGCCTGTGGCTCGACGGCTCGGTCATTCTGGCCGTCGTGCTTCTCAATTCGCTGCTCGGCTTTCTGCAGGAAGGACGCGCCGAGAAAGCGCTCGACTCGATTCGCAACATGCTGTCCGCCGAGGCGCGCGTGCTGCGTGGCGCGGCGGTTCGCCTGATCCCCGCAGATGAACTCGTGCCGGGCGATATCGTGCTGCTGGAATCGGGAGATCGAATTCCAGCGGACATGCGTCTCGTCGACGCGAAGAACCTGCGCACGGAAGAAGCGGCGCTGACGGGCGAGTCCGTCCCGGCCGAGAAGAGCACCGCGCCGGTGCCCGCCAAAGCCACGGTCGGCGACCGCGGGAACATGGCGTTCTGCGGCACGATGGTCCTGTCGGGCCGGGCAACCGGCGTCGTCGTGGCGACGGGGAGCCAAACGGAACTCGGCCGCATCAACCAGATGCTCGCCGAGGTCAGCGTGCTGGAGACGCCGCTGCTGCGCCAGATCAAGAAGTTCGGCTACGTGATTACCGCCGTGATCGCCTGTGTCAGCGTGCTGCTGTTTTCCTGGGGGCACTGGCTCGGGCATATGACGTTCGTCGAGCTGTTTCAGGCCATCGTCGGGATTGCGGTGTCGGTCATTCCGGAAGGGCTGCCGGCGCTCATCACGATTACGCTCGCGATCGGCGTGCAGCGCATGGCGCAGCGCAACGCAATTATTCGCCGCCTGCCGGCGGTCGAGACGCTCGGCGCCGTCTCGCGCATCTGCTCGGACAAGACCGGCACGCTGACGCTGATGGAGATGATGGTCGCCTCTGTCGTGACGGCGGACGTCTCCTATACCGTGACCGGCGACGGCTACGCCAGCGAGGGCGAGGTCAGGGCCGACGGCGAGCCGCTCGGCACCGTGCCGGACGTGCTCGGGCTGATGGGCCGCGTATCGCTGCTGTGCAACGATGCCGAACTGTTCGAGGAAGACGGCAAATGGAAAGTGGAAGGCGACCCGACCGAGGGCGCGCTTTACCCGTTCGCCGTCAAGCTCGGCATGGACCGTGCAGCCGAGACCGCCGCCGCGCCGAGAATCGACGCGATTCCCTTCGAGTCCGAGCACAAGTTCATGGCGACGCTGAACCGTTCGGCAGACGGCGAGATGCTGCTGGTCAAGGGCGCCCCCGAAGTGATCCTCGAGCACTGCGATCGGCAGCAGAGCGCGCAAGGCGCGGCGCCGCTCGATCGCGAGCGTTTCGCCCGCGAGGGGGACCGGCTCGCCGCGCAAGGCGAGCGCGTGCTCGGGCTGGCGTGGCTGCCGGACCCGGGCCTGCGAACCGGGAGCCTGGGTCCGCGAGACCTGCCGCGCACGCTTGTCCTGCTCGGCCTCGTGGGCCTGATGGACCCGCCGCGCAAAGAGGCCATCGACGCCGTGCGCGAATGCCACGGCGGCGGCATCCGTGTCACGATGATTACGGGCGACCACAAGATCACGGCGGCGGCCATCGCGAGAATGCTCGGTATCGGCGACGGCAGGACGGCCGTCGCCGGCACCGAGATCGAGGCGATGAACGATGCGGCGCTGCAGGAGTGCGTGCGCGACGTCGACGTCTTCGCCCGCGCGAGCCCCGAGCACAAGCTGCGGCTCGTCAAGGCGATCCAGGCGAACCGGCAGATCGTCGCGATGACGGGCGACGGCGTCAACGACGCGCCCGCGCTCAAGAAGGCGGACATCGGTGTCGCGATGGGCATCAAAGGCACCGAGGTGACGAAGGAGGCGGCAGGGATGATCCTCGCCGACGACAATTTCGCGTCGATCTCCGCGGCGGTGAAGGAGGGGCGCACGGTCTACAACAACATCGAGAAGGCGATGCTGTTCATGCTGCCGACCAATGTCGCGCAGGGCGCGGTGATCGCGGTGGCGATCCTGTTCGCCTTCACGCTGCCGATCACGGCGCCGCAGATACTGTGGGTCAACATGATTACGTCGGTCGCGCTCGGCCTGACCATTTCGTTCGAGCCGCACGAGGCGGACGTGATGCGCCGCTCGCCGCGTGCGATCGACCGGCCGATCGTCACGCGCTTCGGCATCTGGCGCATCCTCTTCGTGGGCGCGGCGCTCGTGCTCTATACGCTGTCGACGTTCTTCTGGATGAAGGGGCAGGGGGCGTCGGACCAGATGGCGCGCACGGCGGCCGTCAACGCGATTACGTTGGGCCAGGTGTTTTATCTGCTCAACATCCGGCATCTGCTCGATGCGTCGCTGTCGGTGAGCGCGCATCGGGGCAATCGCTATCTCTGGTACGGGATTGCCGGTGTCGTGGTGTTGCAGCTTCTGTTCACATATACGCTGCCGTTTCAGGCGATCTTCCATACCGAAGGTTTGCCCTTGTCGGCCTGGATGTGGCTCGTTTGCGGCGGCGTGCTGTTTTTCCTCGTGGTGGAACTGGAGAAGTTCGTGATTCGGCTGATACCTGCATTGAGATCGTTGGCGACTTCGCAGCAGGAAGGGGCGGTGTTGCGGGATGATCCGGTGAAGTAGGGCGCGGGCTCGCGCGGCGATACGGTTGCGCGAGATGTCCTTCGCATCGCGCGCAATGCGCTGGAATCGTGCACGGCCGCGGCGGCCCGCTCGCGATCTTCAGCCGTCCGTCGAGACCGTCACGGCTTCCCATGCACGGATTTCATCCGCGAATGCGGACAGTTTGTCTCGCACGAGCCCGAGTGCATCGCTGCCGAGCAGAAGATGCGCGGGCGGATGATCTGCGGCAATCGCCGCGAGCATCGCACGGGCCGCGCGCCTCGGGTCGCCCAATTGCTTGCCGCTTTTTTCCTCGCGGGCTTTGCGGATGGGGTCGAAGACGGTGTCGTAATCCGCAATGGAGCGGGGCGTTCGCGTCATCGAGCGGCCTGCCCAGTCGGTGCGGAATGAACCCGGCGCCACGGCTGTCACGGCAATGCCGAAAGATTCGACCTCCTTGCCAAGGGCTTCGGAAATACCCTCCAGAGCAAATTTGCTGCCGCAATAGTAAGCGATGCCTGGCATCGTGATGTGGCCGCCCATCGACGTCATATTCAGAATGTGGCCGCGTCGCCGCTCACGCATGAAAGGCAGGACGGCCTTCATCATCGCGACGGCGCCGAACACATTCACGTCGAACTGCCGCCGCATCTCCGACAGCGGCGATTCTTCCATGACGCCCTCGTGGCCGTAACCGGCATTGTTGACGAGGACGTCAACGGGCCCCACGTTTGCCTCGATTTCCGCCACGACGCCATCGATGGCGTCGAAGTCGGTCACGTCGAGCACGCGGCCAAAAGCGGCGCTGGCGGACAGCGCTTCGAAATCATGCTTCGCCTGTGCGTTTCTCACGGTTCCGACCACCTTGTGACCTGCTGCCAGCGCTTCTTGTGCGAGTGCACGGCCAAAGCCGCTGCTGACGCCGGTGATGAGCAGGATTTTGCTGGATGCCATCGAAGCTTCTCCCAAATGTCGATTGAGCATGCATGGTAATCTGACGGGCGAGGCTGAATAAGCCGAATTTCACTGTTTTTCTTGCATAAAACTATGAGCGCGAAGCTCGCTTCTACTCGCCACACGGATCGACTCCCCCACAGCCAGAAACGCATGGTTGCGCTGCTGCGCGCGTTGGCTCCCGCAGAGGGCTACAACCTGACGGCACTGCCGAGCGTCCGTATTCTGCGTTCGAATCGTGCGTTGTCGCGCACGCCGGTTTTGTACGATCCCGGCATCGTGATCGTTTGCCAGGGCCGTAAGCGCGGTTATTTCGGAGACCGGCTCTATCTGTACGACGAGCATCACTACCTGGCGGTGTCCGCGCCGGTTCCGTTCAGCATGGAAACCGACGCAACGCAGGAGCGCCCGCTGCTCGCCCTGTATTTGCACCTCGATTTCGCCATGGCCGCCGAATTGGCGGCGCAAATCGACCGCGAAGGCGTAGCGGAGCCGGTGCAAACGCCTCAGAGCATGATGTCGACACCGATGGACGATGCGATGCGGGCGTCCGTATTGCGCTTTCTCGAGGCGATGCACCGGCCGCTCGAAGCCGCCGTGCTGGGGCCGCAACTGCTGCGCGAGCTGTATTTCCGTGTGCTCACCGGGCCTCAGGGGAGTTCGATGCGAGAGGCGCTGGCGATGCGGGGGCAGTTCGGCAGGATCGGCCGATCACTCCGCCTGATCCACGCCGAGTACGCGCAACCTCTCGACGTCTCGCAACTGGCCGGGGAAGCGGGTATGAGCGTCCCGAGCTTTCACAGCCACTTCAAGGCAATCACGCAGGTGTCGCCGATGCAGTACCTGAAGTCGACGCGTCTGCATCAGGCTCGCCTGCTGATGGTGCGCCAGGACCTGACGGCGGAGGCGGCGGGCCATGCCGTGGGTTATACGAGCCCATCGCAATTCAGCAGGGAGTTCAAGCGCCTGTTCGGCTTGACGCCGGCGGCGGAGGCGAAGCGTATGCTCGAAGGCTTCGCCATTCCGGCAGCTTTCGCGGATGCGACTTACGTTTCGTCCCACTGAGGTTGGGCGTGTTTCGCTTCGACTATGACCGCTCACTCGCGTATCGATCGGACCCGCGACTCGGTGCGCAGGGCCTCGCGATACTGCTGCGGCGACTGGCCCGTGTGTTGCCGAAAGCAGCGAGTGAAATGCGCCTGGTCGAAAAAGCCCAGACGTGCGCCTATTTGCACGAGCGGTGTTTCATGCTCCACTGCGAGGCATTGCAACGCGTCGTGAATTCTCGCGCGTTGAATGAGCCACTTTGGCGTTACGCCGAGGTAATTCGAAAAGACTCGCTGCATGGCGCGTTCGCTCAGGTTGAGGCGCTGCAGCAACGCGCGTGTCGTCGTGATGTCGCGGTCTTCCTGGATTGTGTGAACCGCCGTGTCGAGGCGCTCCACCCACGGGTCGAATGGTGGCCGTCGCTCGGACAATACCGCCTCGACCCGTGCGATCGCTTCGTCGTGATGGGCGGCATTCAGTACTTGCGCCTCGATTCGTGCGATGTCCGAACCGTGCGACATGCAATGTATTGCCGGTACGACGGTATCGCGCAGTGCGGACATCGGACACTCGATCCATGGACGTAATCCGCCGCATTTGAAGCGCAGGCCGTGCACTCTTCCACGGCCGCGCAATTCCCGCGTGAAGAGGCCGCGCGACGGTCCATGAATCGCGGTTTGCCCGGCCTCGAATGCCAGATTGGCGTTCGGATAGGGCAGGACCTGTTGAAGATGACAGTCGGCTTCAGGCAGGTCCCACTCTACGATCCAGTGGAATTCGGCCCATGGGGCCAGCGATTCGCCGACCGGATAACGGCTGAGCTGGAATGTCTGGCCGATATGTTGCGGCAGCAGCACGGCGCGCTGCGACAGGGCGGCTCCGAATCCGGATGTCGGGTTTGTACAAGACAGCGCGGGCGTTTGGGTCGATGATGAGGCCATGCGTGCATTCCTGATTCGCGACGTGAGCGCTGCCTCGGCTATTGCCGCAGATTCCTTGTGAGAGGTTCCATGAGCGTGACTCCATCAGACCAAGAACCGCTAGTCGCCACGGGCGCATTCGACGTGAAAATCGCCCCGCCCGATAGCGTTGCCGTTCCCGCCCATGCTGCGCCTATCGGACGCCACGTTATCGAAAAAGCGTACCACGGCGGGCTGAAGGGCCAGGCGCTCGGGGAAATGCTAACCGCCGGCAAGCCGCGCGAGGGCGAAGCGACGTACGTCGCGCTTGAATCATTCGAAGGCTCGTTGGACGGCCGATGTGGTGGCTTCGCGCTGGCCCACTTCGGCGAAATGGACGCCGGGCGCGAGGCGTTGCGTATCGACATCGTGCCCGGTTCCGGAACCGGCGAGTTATCGGGAATCAGAGGCCAATTGCTGATACGGCGAGAGAGCAGCAAACACTACTACACGCTGACCTATTGGATCGCTTAGGGAGTTTCGGTTTGCGGCCGGTTATTGGCGTTTGGGGCTTTGTAATGTTCGCGGCGATGTACCCGGGTATGACCGTGCCGTCACTCACGACCTCTTGATGTCCCAAGCTTACCTTGGGCACGATTGCGGCAGCGCGTTGTCATGCATTTGGCATAGCCCTGTTCGTTTGCACAATCGCGGAAACTCGATCGGAAGCCGTGCGCCGTTGCCACACGTCCGGCGCATTACTCTTTGCTTTGACCCGACGTAACGGCACGGTCAAGGTCGAATTCACTTCACGCCGCACCGCGTATTTCGCCGCTGTCGGAATCGGGAAAACATGTTCTACCCGGCGGTACTCGTATCCGTCAGGTACTTGCGAAAAAACGTCAGCACGTCAGCGTTAAATTCTTTGTGGAAAGAGATACGGTCGAAGCCCAGTCCGTCGACGCAGATTTCTCGTGCCGCCTGCATGAATTCAGCCGAACAGGGTGCCATGAAGGAAAAATGCTGGGCGTGGGGAACGAGATGAACGTCCGGTTTCGTCGGTATTTCGCCTACGACGTTCGCGACGCTTTCTGGCGTCACTCCGCCGCCACCCAATTCGGATCTCCAAAGTTGCACGGGTATCTTCACATTGGAAAAGCTGTCTTTCGTGAAGAAGACGCTGACTGGATCGGCAATCACTGCCGCCTTGATACGCGGATCATGGACGAGTTCAGGGAGTTCTCCTTGATGTACCTGATTGCAGAGCGGCGTATTCACCCCGTCGCATAGACGCAGGTTCTTCCCAAAGCGAGGGTTGGCACCCACGGCGACGAGCCCGGTATATCCACCGCGCGAAAAACCGAAGATGCCGATGTCGTTTGCGTCGATCCTGGCTGCGGCGGTCCATGAGCCAAGCATGAAGTCGACCAGACGCTTGATATCCGCCGGCCGCTCGACGAATACCGGGAAATCGTTGATGCGGGTCTTGTCCATCGCATTGTCACCAGGATGGTTTATCGCCGCGACCACAAAGCCTGCATCTGCCAGTGCTGCGGCCGTGTCGCTATGGTCAAGGAAAGTACCGCCCCTGCCATGCGATATAACGATAAGTGGCAGCTTCTCGCCGGCGACCGGACAATCCCTGGTAACAGACAGCACGAACGGGCCCAATTTCTCGTTGCGAGGCGGTTGACTACACGGATACCAGACGGCTCCTTTGAGAGGCTGAAGCGATCCGTTGCCCGGAATCTCGATGAATTGAAAACCGGCCGCGTGCGCCAGCGAGGTCACAAGACATAAGGTGGCGAAGAGAAGGTTGGCACGGATCATTTTTCTTCCCGGTTTAACAATGCTAAACGCCTGGATTGTCGTGTCGATGTTACACGAGTGAGCGCGGACGCAAACTTGCCCTTTCGGAACCGGGCATGCGAGTTGGGGGGAGGTTATTGCCGTTTCCGGTCGTGAGACGTGGTGCGACCATCAGTGGTCAATCGACAGTCTGGGCTAGATCGCAGACAATCGTCAGCGTGTCAGTTGAACTTGGGCTGACGGCATCGACAGACGAAACCATACAAAAAGATCGCGACGATGAAAATACTGGGGATTTTCTTGTACTTGTACGGGTTATTGGGAGGGGTGGCCGCACTTTCGCTCACGATCGGTTTATGGTACGAAAAACCGGTTGGCCTGCCATGCGATGTGGTGAGCTGGGATGGGACGCTGTATGTCCGTGAGGGATTCGGAGGTGTGAGAGCGCTCCTTGTCAATGAAGGCGGTTCGTTTCTGTTGGCGGCGCAAGGCGTGCATACTCACGCTCCATTCCCAGTGGAGATGCTGCAAGGTCTGACATCCGGCTCCGCTTTGCATATGGAGTTTTGTGACTCTCACCCTGTCCGTTTAACTGCGAATGGCGACAAAGTCTACAAACTGACACAGGAACGCGCGGAAGAGAACATTGCACGCGGGTTGAGATCGACGACGGTACGCTTCACTGCGTTTTGTTTCGTGGCAGCGATATTGGGTTTTTTGATGGGACGATGGGCATCGATGTACCGTAGTGGATAGGAATGCAAAAAAATGAATTCATGTAGTTCCCGGAAGTCCGGACCTACTACCCATTCGACAACAGCGAACTCACCACCGCCAGATGCAACCAGAACCGTCACGACAGAACGTCACCGCGGAGCGCGTACTGGCCGGATACCTCGCAAGCGTAACCATAGGAACGCTCGTATTCGTGCTGCTAGCCATGCTGAGCAGAGTAGCCAGTTTCGAAAGCGCAACAAATAACTCGCTCGCAACGAAAGCGATTCATTTTGTCGTGATGCTAGTGCTGATGTTTGCCGTATCGTGGATGTTCGCTATCGGGATCACCGCACTTCCCTGTGCCGCGCTCTCCTTGCTGGCGCGGGCGTTCAGGATTCGCAACTGGATCTTTTATCTGCTCGCGGGAATTGCCCTTGGAATGCTGGCCGTTCGAGCTCACATTGAATTCTTCAATTCGGTTCACTGGTACACCGATCCACCAGACGAGAAGGATGTGACCTGGCTCCAGGGTTTATTCAGCGTGGGGCGATTCCTCGTTCCCTCCGGTGCGGTTGGCGGCATGCTGTTTTGGTGGATCGCGGGCAAACACTATCGGTCGACTGATGCGAAGTCCCGCTAGCCATCCGTCCCGGGTACAGGCCCAAAGCACTACCTGTTAACCAGCCTGGCCGGCACACTCACCGCGAGCAATCCACCCAGCACCATAAAAGCCGCCAGCATATACATCCCCGAATCGTTAGCCGCGGTCGCCTGCTTCAACCACCCGACCGCATAGGGACTCAGAAAGCCCGCCAGGTTCCCGATCGAATTGATCAACGCAATCCCCGCAGCCGCTCCCGTCCCTGCCAGAATCGCAGTCGGCAAACTCCAGAATAGTGGCAGCGTGGTCAGAATTCCCATGGTGGCCAGTGTCAACCCGGCCATCGCAAGCACGGTGTTATGCGCCCAGACAACCGACAACACCAGCCCCACGGCACCTGCGAACGCCGGCAACGCAATATGCCAGCGCCGCTCGCGCGACCGATCCGCGCTGCGCGCCACCAGCACCATCGCAATGACCGCCGCCGCAAACGGAATCGCCGAGAGCAGGCCGATCATGAAAGCATCGGTCACGCCGGTCGCCTTGATGATCGTCGGCAACCAGAAGCTCACGCCATACAGTCCCATCACGAACGAAAAGTAGGTGAGGCTCAACATCAGCACACGCCCGCTCGTGAGCACCTGGCGGATCGGCATGTCATGCTTGGCCGCTTCTTCGGCGGATACCTGGCTTTCGAGCAATTGCTGTTCTTCGCGCGTCAGCCACTTCGCCTTCGCGATCCGGTCATCGAGCATGACGAACACGAGCACGCCGACGATGACCGACGGCAGCCCTTCGAGCAAAAACAGCCACTGCCATCCGTGCCAGCCGTTCACGCCGCTGAAGTTCTTGAGGATATAGCCCGACACCGGTCCGCCGATTACGCCGGATAACGCAATGGCCGTCATGAACCACGTCGTGATCCGTCCGCGCCGATGCGCCGGATACCAGTAGGTGAGGTACAGAATAATGCCGGGAAAGAACCCCGCTTCGGCGAGGCCGAGCAGGAAGCGCATGACGTAGAACATCGTCGGCGTGGTGACGAACATCGTCAGCATCGAGATGATGCCCCACGAGATCATGATCCGCGCGATCCACACGCGCGCGCCGACCTTGTGCAGGATCACGTTGCTCGGCACTTCGAAGATGAAATAGCCGATGAAGAAAATTCCCGCGCCGAAGCCGTACACGGCGTCGCTCAGGCCGAGGTCGGTGCTCATCTGCAACTTCGCGAAGCCGACGTTCACGCGGTCCAGATACGCGACGATATAGCAGAGCATCAGCAGCGGCGCGAGCCGCCATGTGACCTTGCGGTAGGTCGCTTCTTCGAACGCGGAAGGCGGCACGCCGGCGCCGGGTTGGCGGAGCGGTTCTGCGGGACTCGCCATGGTATCTCCTCTTTTCTTGTGGAATGGAAGTACGGCTGTCGATCGATTCTAGTCGCGCACGGCGATTTGCATGACGAATCGATATGAGGGAAAACACTGACTGCGCGCAGAATCTGATGAGGGCGGCGCAAATTTTCGGGCGCCCGCCGCACCATGCCTGTGAGGCCGCCGGCTTCGAGCAGGCGGCAATCCGGCTCGCTTGCCGAGGGCATGGCATGGTTGAGCGGCTAGTACCGCTTGTCCGATTCCCCTATGGACAGCGAAGATTGTCGGGTGCTCGGAATGCTAAGACTGCCCCTCGGAGTCCAGGTCTGCTTGAGGTTGACGCCGTTCTTTTTATATTCGTTCGCGAGTTCGGTGTGATCCCTGACGATCTTCCACCCTGTGTTTGCAACATACATGGCTACCGGAAAGCTCGGGGCGGCAACATGCTGATTCAGGACACTCGTCGGTTCCTCGTTCAGCATGAAAGCGACATAGTTGACCTGAGGGCCGTGCTGCACGAGTCTCCTGTTCCTGTCGCCGGCAGGACGCCGATCCGGGTCGACCGTGCTGATCGCGGCGTTTATCGCGTCAATTATTGCGGTCTCCTCCGTGCTGCCCGAAGGAACCGTGCTGCGTCTCCCCGTCAGTGAAAACATATCGTGGAGATCGTAGTCTCCAGTCAGCGGCAGCGTCTTCCAGTCTCTCACATCCTTGAGCGGCTGAAGGGACGCTTTCAACGATTCCAGATCTTTCAGGTCAATGGGAAGGGCCCGATTGGTGCCCGCGTAACCGAGTCTATCGATAAGTTCTTCCTCTGCCGGAACGTCCGACACATCCAGTCGTGCCACGCCCTGTCCCATATGCAACATGCCGGACCTGTCCGGGTACAGGGTAGTCACGTAACCGGTAATGTCGGCCGCTTCGGCAGTTTTCCAAACGCTTTTGGCCGTTGTCGGCGAATAGAGCGCGTCTACCGTAGCTGGCTTGAGCGTCTTCTCCAGCGTATCGTGTCCTTTTGCTTCGGCACCTTCGCCGATTCGTTTAAGCGTGTGTTCTCCGGCAACACGGAAACTACATCCCGCATTCATCGTCTCCAGCGCTATTGAGATGGCGCGCACATGTTTTGCCGCGAGGAATCCTTCTCTGACGACCGCCTGTTCGGTACTCTCCAGGTCCTTGAAGGTTAACCCGACAGCCTCGTTTTTAATTCGCTGCACCAGGGCTCTTATCCGGTTTCTATTGGCCGGAGCCACGGGTCCGCTCAAGGACGATCGACGCGAATCGGTACTGTTCGTGGTGACGGAAAGCGACGGGCGTGGCTTGAGAGCCGAACGTAGCGGGTGCTGCTCCGGGGCGGGCGGAGCAGGCTCAGGCGCCTCCTTCGTGGCCGCCCCGAACGTGTACGATTTCAGTTGTGCGTAGAGGTTGTCAGTCGACGAAACTCTTGACGATGACATATCGGGTGTCCTTTCGAATGGAACATGTCAGCAATCTGTTTTGATGACATCTTCAGTGTTGTCCCGAATCGTGTTTGCCTTCGGCCTTCAGTCGGCTGTGCTGGAAACATGGACTCGGCTCGCATAGGTCTCGTCTTCGAGTTACACACAACTCGTGTCGCCACCGATGATCCACATTCCCAGCCAGCACAACCGTGCATTGCCGTGTCGCTTCGATTGTGGTTCTTTTCACGCAAGTGGATCGATGCATAGCGCAACTTATGCTCAGTTAACGAAGGTGTCCCGGAAATGGCGCGACGGAGTGGCTTTGCAGCGGACATGATCGAATTCGGGCCGCATCCCGTTCATAAGCACACCGCGCGCAATGATGTTCAGGCCTTCGAGCGCCGCCGCTTCACTTTTCTAAACGCACCTTCCACCATCCACTTCGAGACACACGCCGGTGACGAACTCCGCGTCATCCGAAGCGAGATAGAGCGCCGCATTGGCGATGTCCTGCGGTGTCGAGAAGCGTCCGAGCGGAATGCCGGCGAGAAAGCGCTGGCGATTCTGCGGCGTATCTTCGACACCCATGAATTCGGAGAGCAGTGCCGTTTCGCCGATCACCGGATTCACGCAGTTCACGCGAATGCGCTCGGGTCCGAGTTCGACCGCGAGCGACTTGCTTGCGATAATCACCGCGCCCTTGCTGCCGTTGTACCAGACGAGCCCCGGGCGCGGCCGCACGCCCGCCGTCGATGCGATATTGACGAAGCTGCCGTCGCCTTGCTCGCGGAAATACGGCACGAACTCCTGCACGCTCCAGTAGATGCTCTTCACGTTCACCGCGTAGACGCGGTCGAATTCGGCCTCGGTTACTTCGAGCACCGGCTTGTTGCGATGCGTGGTGCCCGCGTTGTTGACGACGATCTGCACGCTGCCGAAGTCTTCGATTGCCGCCTCGCGCAGCGTGCGCCAGTCGTCGCGCAGCGCGACGTTGCCGGGCACCGCGATCGCCTTGCCGCCCGCAAGCGCGATCTCGCTCGCGACGCGCTCCGCGGCCGGCCCGTTCAGATCGTTGACCACGACGTTCGCGCCTTCGCGCGCGAAGGTCTTCGCGATGCCTTCGCCGAAACCCGAACCGCCGCCCGTGACGATGGCCGTTTTACCTGTCAAACGCATGATGTCTCCGTTGCTGGTTGTGAGGGATAGCAATGCGTCGTTGCGCCGAAGCCGCCGGCCGCGTCAATCACGAGCCGCCAGGCGCGAACCACGAGCGATGAGCCGCGGCCTAACCATGCCGGATCGCAATCGTCTTCAACACCGTGAACCCATACAGCGCCTCGAAGCCTTTCTCGCGGCCGTGCCCCGAATGCTTGACGCCGCCGAACGGCAATTCGACGCCGCCGCCCGCGCCATAGTTGTTGATGAACACCTGCCCCGAGCGCACGCGTCGCGCGAGCCGCATCTGGCGCGCGCCGTCGCGTGTCCAGATACCGGCGACGAGCCCGTATTGCGTGCCGTTCGCGAGCGCGAGCGCTTCGTCTTCGTCGCGGAACGACATGGCGGCGAGCACCGGGCCGAACACTTCGTCGCGTGCGAGGCGGTGGCTCGCGGGCACGTCGCGCAGCAAGGTTGGCGCCTGGTAGAAGCCGCTCTCGGGCGCTTCGGGAATCACTTCGCCGTGCGCGGCCATCGCAATGCCGTCGTGCTGCGCATCGGAGAGAAAGTCCCACACGCGCTGCTGCTGTTTCGCGCTGATGAGCGGCCCGCAGTCGAGGTCCGCTTGCGAAGGGCCGACGCGCAGCGCCTGGAATGCGCTGCCGAGCCGTTCGAGCAAGGGCTCGTAAATGGCCTCGTCGATCAGCACGCGGCTGCCCGCCGAGCAGGTTTGCCCGGCGTTCTGCACGATCGCCGAGACGAGCACGGGCAGCGCGGCATCGAGATCGGCGTCGGCTAAGACGATTTGCGGCGACTTGCCGCCGAGTTCGAGCGTGACGGGCACGTGGTTTTCGGCGGCCATCTGCGTGACGAGCTTGCCGGTTTCGGGCGAGCCCGTGAACGACACGTGATCGATGCCCGGATGGCGCGCGAGCGCGGCGCCGGCCTCGTGCCCGTAGCCGGTCACGATATTGAGCGCGCCTGACGGCAGGCCGGCTTCGGCGGCCAGTTCGGCGACGCGGAGCACGGAAAGGCACGCGTCCTCGGCCGGCTTGACGACGCAGGCGTTGCCGGTCGCAAGCGCCGCGCCGACGCTGCGCCCGAAAATCTGCATTGGATAATTCCACGGCACGATATGGCCCGTCACGCCGTGCGGCTCGCGGATCGTCAGCACCGTGTAGCCGGCCTGGTAGGGCAGCGTTTCGCCGTGCAGCTTGTCGGCGGCGCCGGCGTAGAACTCGAAATAGCGCACGAGCGCGGCGGCATCGGCGCGCGCCTGCCTGAGCGGCTTGCCGGTGTCGCGCGCTTCGAGCCGCGCGAGCTCTTCCTGGCGCGCGGCCGTGAGCAGCGACAGCCGGTACAGCACGCGGCCGCGCTCGGCGGCGCTTGCGGCGCCCCATGCGCCCTCGAAGGCGCGCCGTGCCGCGTGCACGGCGCTGTCGATGTCGGCCGCGGTGCCGCGCGCGAGGCGCGTAAACGGCTGACCGTCCGAGGGATCGAGCACGGCGATCGTGTCGCCGCCGGACGCGGCGCACCACTCGCCGCCGATGAAATGCCGGGCTTCTTCCATGCAGGCTCCTTGACGGTGACGCGCAGCCGTCGTGCGGCGGCGCGAGGTTCGAAGGGGAGACACCAAACCGGAAACACGAGCGAGAGTCGCGAGACGATTATCGCGCCGATCGAACGGGAGAGGCCATTGGCCGATTGGCTATAATGGCGCATTCCGCATTGTCCGGTGCACGGTGCCGCTATCGGGGCGAGAGGGCGGGCAATCCGCACGCCTACCCTCGATCCCGGGCACACCGTACGCCGCATTCCGACTTCCATCCCCTTCAGAGAGCGCTCATGAGCTTCAATCACGTTCCCGCAGGCAAAGACCTTCCGCACGATTTCAACGTCATCATCGAAATCCCGGCGCAAAGCGACCCGGTGAAGTACGAAGCCGACAAGGATCTGGGCCTGCTCGTCGTCGACCGTTTCATCGGCACCGGCATGCGCTATCCGGCCAACTACGGCTTCATTCCGCAAACGCTGTCGGGCGACGGCGACCCGGTCGACGTGCTGGTCATCACGCCGTTCCCGCTGCTGGCCGGTTCCGTCGTGCGCGCCCGCGCGCTCGGCATGCTGCAGATGACTGACGAATCGGGCGTGGACGCGAAGCTGATCGCCGTGCCGCACGACAAGATCTGCCCGATGACGGCGAGCCTCAAGACCGTCGACGACGTGCCGGCTTACCTGAAAGACCAGATCAAGCACTTCTTCGAACAGTACAAGGCGCTCGAAAAGGGCAAGTGGGTCAAGGTCGAAGGCTGGGCGGGCGTCGACGCCGCGCACAAGGAAATCAGCGAAGGCATCGCGAACTACACGAAGTAAGCGCGCGGCGGGGCATCCCGCTCGCCGCAGGCAGGACGCAAACCGCGCGAGTCCGTGAGGGCCGCGCGGTTTTTTCATGGCGTTTGCGCCACGTTCGGCTACCGTGCAAATACGACGGTGCTCGATACGCATAACCTCGATGCATCGCCGGAATGAAGCAAACGCATTGTTATAGTTAGGTGTAAACCCTTATCATTCGACACACCTTTCATGCGCGCGCCGCCTCGTATCGCGCACCTTCTCGGGAACCGCCATCCGGATGACGAACCGCAGCAAATCCCACTCGAACTCGCCGCGCTGGTCGACCCGGCTGCACGCGGTCGTCACCGCGATCTACCGCAAGCGGCCGGTCTGGATGGTGTCGTTCGCGGCGAGCGAGGCGAGTCTGTCCGAGGGTTTGCGGGCCGCGTGCGCTTCGACGGCGATGCTCGCGCTCGGCAACGTGCTGCACGATCCGATCTTCGCGTGGGCCGCGATCGGCGCCTTCTGGACCTGCCTCGCCGATGCGGGCGGCTCGAACCGCGCGCCGCTGCTCGGCCCGGCTGCACGCGGTCGTCACCGCGATCTACCGCAAGCGGCCGGTCTGGATGGTGTCGTTCGCGGCGAGCGAGGCGAGTCTGTCCGAGGGTTTGCGGGCCGCGTGCGCTTCGACGGCGATGCTCGC
>NZ_JAAGPS010000138.1:0-19728 GCF_017105025.1 Paraburkholderia sp. Ac-20336
TGATCTGCTCGCCCGCGGCGGCGGTGGCGACGCGCAGGTCGTAGGCGATTTGCAGATTGAGCCAGAATGGCGCGCTGGCGCCGAAGTAGCGCTCGAGCCGCAGCGCAGTATCGGCGGAGATCGCGCGGCGGCCGCGCACGACGTCGTTGATGCGCGGCGCCGGCACTCGCAGCGCGAGCGCGAGCGCGTTGACGGACATGCCGAGCGGCTCGAGAAACTCGCTGCGTAGAATCTCGCCGGGATGGATCTCGGCAATGACCTCGCCCGTATCGACGTCCGAGAAATCGATGCTGTTGAGCGCGGAGCGTTTGATGACCATGTCGGTCTCCCAATAGTCAGTGATAGTCGACGATCTCGACATTCAGCGCGTCTTCGCCCACGAAATGAAAGCAAATGCACCATTGCGCATTGATGCGAATGCTCCATTGCCCGCTGCGCAGGCCCTGCAAGGCTTCGAGCCGGTTGCCGGGCGGCGCGTGCAAATTCGCGATGGAGCTTGCGGCGTCGATCATCAGCAGCTTGCGATAGGCGAGCGCCTGGATGTGATGCGGCAGCGAATGCACGAACTTGCCCTGGAAGATTCTCGCGGTGGCCTTGTCGGCGAATGTCAGTATCATGGATGATATAACGCGTCACGTTAAATGTAAATAATTAAACCGAGGCGTATACTTTCTCCTTGCGAACGAGGCATGAACAGTCGGCCAGATGGCTAATGTCGCCACCGCCAGACGAAAAAAAGCCGGCAACGCGTGCCGGCTTTTTGGTGCGGTGTGAAACTCAGCGAGGCATTACGCCAGCGCCTTCTCGACGATCTCGCGCACGTCGCGCGATTTCACCTGCGCGGCCACTTTTTCGAGCGCCGCGCGCATGCTGTCGCGCAGCGCCGGCGTGAAGCGGCGCCACAGTTCGAGCGAGCGCGCGAGGCGTGCGGCCACCTGCGGATTGAGCGCGTCGAGCGCGATTACCTGGTCGGCCCAGAACGCGTAGCCCGAGCCGTCTTCGGCGTGGAACTGCGCGGGGTTCGCCGCGCAGAAGCTGAAGATCAGCGAGCGCGCGCGGTTCGGGTTCTTCAGCGTGAAGGCCGGGTGCGTCATCAGCCTGCGCACCGTGTCGATGACCGGATGCTGCGCGCTGCCGCGCTGCGTCGCCTGTAACGCGAACCACTTGTCGATGACGAGCGGCTCCTTCTCGAAGCGCCGGTAGAAGTCGTCGAGCGCGTGCTGCGCCTCGGCGCTGCCGCCTTGCGGCGCGCCCGCGTTGAGCAGCGCGGAGAGCGCGGCCGCGCGATCGGTCATGTTGTTCGCGGTGTCGTATTGCGCGGACGCGAGGCGCACGGCTTGCGCCGGATCGTCGAGTTCCGCGAGATACGAGAGCGCGAGATTCTTCAACGCGCGATGCCCGGCCGCCTCGGGCGTCGCTTCATAGTCGCCCGGCGTGCGATGCTGCTCGTACACCTTCAGCCAGTCGTCGCGCAGCGCGTTGGCGAGGCGCTTGCGCACGAACTGCCGCGCCGCATGAACCGCGGCCGGGTTCGACTCGGCCATCTGCTCGGCCAGATACGCTTCGGACGGCAGCATCAGCGCGAGTTCGCGGAACGCCGGCGACAGCGTCTCGTCGGTCAGCACGCGCGCGAACGCGGCAACCACCGAGTCGTCGAGTTGCAGCGCCGCGCCCGTGGCCGCGCGCGCGGCGAGCGCGAGCAACTCGCGCGTGGCGAGCCGCTGGCCGGCTTCCCAGCGGTTGAACGGATCGCTGTCGTGCGCGAGCAGGAACGCGAGCTGTTCGGCCGTGTAGTCGTATTCGACGATGACCGGCGCCGAGAAATTGCGCAGCAGCGACGGCAGCGGTTCCTGCGCGACGTCGACGAACGTGAAGGTCTGCTCGGTCTGCGTGAATTCGAGCACGCGCGTGGTCGACGCCGCTGCCTGCGCCTCGCCTTCGAGCCGCAGCGGCAGATCATGGCCGTCCGCGCCGATCAGGCCGAGCGCGAACGGAATCAGCAGCGGTCCCTTCTGCGTTTCGCGCGCGGCCGGCGCGGCGTCGCCGTAACCTTGCCTGAGCGTCACGCTGTAGCGCTGCTGCGCGGCGTCGTAGCGGGTGCGCGCCGACACGCGCGGCGTGCCGGCCTGGCTATACCAGCGCTCGAACTGCGCGAGGTCGCGGCCGTTCGCGTCGGCGAGCGCGTGGCGGAAGTCGTCGCAGGTCACGGCCTGGCCGTCGTGGCGCGCGAAGTACAGGTCCATGCCCTTGCGGAAACCGTCGCGGCCGAACAGCGTCTGATACATCCGCACGACTTCCGAGCCTTTCTCGTAGACGGTCATCGTGTAGAAGTTGTTGATCTCGACGTAGCTCTCGGGGCGCACCGGATGCGCCATCGGGCCCGCGTCCTCGGCGAACTGCATCTGGCGCAGCACGCGCACGTCCTCGATGCGCTTGGTCGCGCGCGCGGCTTCGTCGCTGCTGCCCGTCTGGCCGCCCGCCATGTCGGCCGAGAACTCCTGGTCGCGGAACACGGTGAGCCCTTCCTTCAGGCTCAGCTGGAACCAGTCGCGGCAGGTCACGCGGTTGCCGGTCCAGTTGTGGAAGTATTCGTGGCCGACCACCGCTTCGATGTTCGCGAAGTCGGTGTCGGTGGCGGTTTCGGGGTTCGCGAGCACGTACTTCGTGTTGAAGATGTTGAGCCCCTTGTTCTCCATCGCGCCCATGTTGAAGTCGCTGACCGCGACGATCATGAAGCGGTCCAGATCGAGTTCGAGCCCGAAGCGCGCCTCGTCCCATTGGATCGAGTGGATCAGCGAGTCCATCGCGTGACGGGTCTTGTCGAGATCGTGCGGTTCGACCCACACCTGCAGCAGCTTTTCCTTGCCCGAGCCGGTCTTGACGCGTTCTTCGAGCGCGACGAGCTTGCCCGCGACGAGCGCGAACAGGTAGCTCGGCTTTTTGAACGGGTCTTCCCAGCGCGCGAAATGGCGGCCGTCGGGCAACTCGCCTGCTTCGAGCAGATTGCCGTTCGACAGCAGCACCGGATAGTCGGCCTTGCTCGCGCGCAGTGTGACCGTGAAGCTCGCCATCACGTCGGGGCGGTCGAGGAAGTAGGTGATGCGGCGAAAGCCCTCGGCCTCGCACTGCGTGAAGAAGTTGCCGCTCGAGACGTACAGGCCCGACAGCGTGGTGTTGTCCGCAGGATTGCAGATACTGGTCAGCGTCAGCTCGAAGCTGTCCGGCACGTCGTCGAGCACGAGGCCATGCTCGTGCGGATGCGCATGGGAAAACGGCTGGCCGTCGAGTTCGGCGCCGACGAATTCGAGCTGCTCGCCCATCAGTTCGAGATGCGCGGCGCGCGCTGCGTCCGGGTTGCGGCGCACGCGCATCGTATTCCTCACGACCGTGCGTTCGGGGACCAGATCGAATTCGAGCGCGACGGTGTCGATCAGGAAGGCGGGCGGCGCGTAATCGGCGCGGCGGATCACATTGGGCGTTGCGGTATCGGCCATGGCGTTCTGTGGTGGTGGACTCGAGCGGTCAGGCGCGCGCAGGGCGCGCGAGCCGGGCTTGGTCGAGCCATTGTACAAAGCCTCGGGCGATTGTGCGGAACGATGCGGGGGCGAGCTTCGAAGCCTGGCGGTACGACCTGACTGTGCGGCCTGGCCGGGCGTCGATAGCGGGCCGCCGGCTTCGTTGCGCCTTGGCCGGGAAGAACCTTTTGCCGGCCGGCGAGGTCAGCGTATTATCGGGCGCTGCGCGCGGCGGCAGTCCGTGCGGTCAGTGTGGTCCGTGAACGCGTGGCGGCGGGTTCCGCGCCTCGGGCCGGCATCGATCCGCTTCGGCGGATCAGGTCGCGCGAAGAGGTCACGCGAAGAATCGCGCCACCGGCACGGAATAATCGCGCTCGATCCACGGTTTTAATTGCAGCACTTCAGACGCATCACGAGGTAGACCATGAACACCGATCGATGGACGCGCCGCATCATGCTGCTGTTCGCGGCACTGACGTTGCTGCTCGCCGGCTGCACGACCTATGTGACGACCCAGGTCACGGCGTTCTCCGCGTGGAGCGGCAGCGACGCGACCCGCACCTATGCGTTCACGCGACACGAGGATCAGCAGAACAATCTGGAGCTGACCGCGTACGAGCGGATCGTCGCGAACGAACTGGCCGCGCAGTCGTTCCGCGAGGTTCCTCGCAACGAGGCGCGCTATCTGGTCGAACTCGCCTACGGCATTCGCTCGGACATCGTGACCGTCGCGGAACCGGTCTATTACAACCCGTGGCCCGGTCCGTACTGGGGCCGGCCGTTCGATCCGTGGGGGCCGTGGGGACCGTTCCCGACCGCTTACGTGAATCAGAGCTACCCGGTTTTCACGCATCTGCTCGGCATCCGGATGACCGAGCGCGCGAGCGGCAAGGAGGTCTACAACGTGAGCGCGCGTAATTTCGGCGGCGAGTCGTCGCTGGTCAGGGCGATGCCGTATCTCGCGCGCAGCGCGCTCGCCGATTTTCCGCTCGGCAACGGCGCCGTGCATACGGTGAAGATTCCGGTCGGCAACGGCGGCATGGCGGTGACAGAGGTGTCGATGCCGGCTGCGGCGCCGGCGGCGGCGTCGGGCACCTCGGGCTCATCGGCCACCAAGCCAGGGCAGTAAGCCGCGCTCGCGCGGTGCGTCGGCACCCGGCGCACCATGCAAAACCACGCAAAAACGGCCCGGCAGGCGTGATCCGCCGGGCCGTTCGCTTTGCCGCCTAAACCCCCACCCCGAGCAGCGCCATCGCCCCGAGCACGACGAACATCACCGCCGCGATGCCGTGCACGAGCTTCGTCGGCAGACGATGCGCGAAGCGGTCGCCGAGCAGAATCGCCGGCACGTTGGCGATCATCATGCCGAGCGTCGTGCCCGCCACCACACTGAAGAAATCGTGAAAGCGCGCGGCGAGGGCGACCGTCGCGATCTGCGTCTTGTCGCCCATTTCCGCGATGAAGAACGTGACCACCGTCGCGCCGAACACGCCGAAGTGCGTGCGGTTGGTGTTGGCTTCCTCGTCGTCGAGCTTGTCGGGCACGAGAATCCACAAGCCCATGCCGATGAACGAGGCGGCGAGCGCCCAGCGCATGATGGCCGGCGTGAGCATCGAGCCGAGCCACGCGCCGAGCGCGCCGGCGCCCGCGTGATTGATCAGCGTCGCGACGAGCACGCCGAGAATGATCGGCACGGGTTTGCGGTAGCGGGCGGCGAGCACGAGCGAGAGCAGTTGCGTCTTGTCGCCGATTTCGGCGAGCGCGACCGCACCGGTCGAAATAAGGAAGGCTTGATTCACTTTGAAGGGATTCCTCGGGCCGAATCATGAACGAGCGACGACCCACGACACGCCGGGCCCTGTTGCGGCGCGTGTGGATCATCGGTCTCGCCAGGCCAGAGGCTGCGGCTGCCATGGCCGTGACGGCCAAGTCTGTTGACAGGCGCCCTCGCGAACCGCACGTGCGACGCACCGGCGAAACGCGGTGCGGACGTGCTGCGAGGCGGCTACTCCCCAATGAGGGCCGGAGTATAACAGAGCCGGCGGTGCGTTTACCGCGGATATCGGGCCGATACCGGACTGATACCGGTTTGATATTGCACGGATGTTGCGCGGATGCCGCGCCGCGCATACGGCGCCGGCTGCGGCGGTTTGCAACAATTGCCAGGAAAGGCCGCAAACGATTTTCGGAAAGCAGGGCGCCGCTCCCGTCTCTCCCGCCACCCCGAAAATTGCCGCCGGCCCCGCGCGCAAGCCTTCCCGACGGGCCCGCCGCAGCGTTCCGGTCATTTTTGTCAATTCGTCTGACAGTTTGTTGTTTTAAGGCTCGGATACAGATGGATACGTCTTTCCTGGCTGATTTAATCCAGAATATTCAGTATGATTCCGGCGACAAAAGGAGCCTGAGCCAAATCTCGCAGACCCATTGACAAAGGCGCCTAAATAATCGGGGCCAATTGCCGATAATTCGCTGAATTCCCCCTAAGAAGATTGGTCGATCCCGGCTGAAAACATCCCGATCCGCGCGGCGCCACACGCTGTGACGGCTGTATATTCCGTCAGGCGCTTGAGCCTTTTCCCGTTTCTACGCGCGAACACCGTATGCCCGATCTGCACTGGACCATTCCGGTCGGTCGCTGGTCTAGCTGGCCGGCTACCGCATCTGCCGCACCCGATATCGGCTTTATCGAGCCGATCGTGCGGCGGCGTCTCAGCACGCTGTCCAAAGCCGCGCTCAAGGTTGCGCACGATTGTGTCGCGCGCGAGCCGGTGCGCGTGGTTTTCGCGTCGCGGCACGGGGAATTGCGGCGCACCACCGACATCCTGCGCAGCATCAGCGCCGGCGAACCGGTTTCGCCGACCGCGTTCAGCCTGTCGGTGCTCAATGCGATGACCGGCGTCTTCGGCATTGCGCGCGGCGACCGCTCGGCCGCGAGCGCGGTGTCGGCCGGCGCGCAAACGCTCGGCTATGCGCTGCTCGAAGCGTATGCCCAATACGCGACGCAACCCGACTCACCGGTGCTGCTCGTCTACGCCGACGAACCGGCCGATCGCGCTTACGGCACGATCGAAGACGAAGTACAGGGCGGCGCGCTCGCGCTGCTGCTCGACGACACGGCGGCGGCCGGGCACATCGTATGCTCGCTGTCCCGCGCGGCCGGCTCGCAGCCCGCGCCGGTTGACGGCGCCGCGGCCAACGTAACTGCGGCCAACGCTAATCTGGCCAGTAACCTGGGCGCCAACCCGGGCAACGCTGCCGCCGAAGCCGCTGCCGCCGCTAACAACCCGCCTGCCAACCCGAACACCCTCGCCGCCGACACCGCCGCAACCCGCTTCCCCACCCAGAGCCAGGCGCTGCTGCACTGTCTCGAAACCGGGCAGCCCGCGTGCTGGGAGCGGGCCGGCGCCCTCTGGCACTGGAGATGGCATGACCGCGCGGCTTGATTATCTGTGGCGTCTTTGCGCGACCGGCATGGCCTTCGTCGTGTTCGGCCTCTGCGGCATGCTGTTTTCGGTGCTTGTGTTTCCGCTCGCGTGGCTGTGGCCGCATCGCGCGTCGCGGCAGCGCGCCGTGACCGCTGTGATCCACTGGTTTTTCCGCGCGCTCGTCGCGGTGCTGCGCGGCGTCGGCGTGATGGAGCTCGACGTGTCGGGCGCGGCCGCGCTGCGCGCGGGCGGCCCGGCCGTCGTCGTCGCCAATCATCCGACCTATCTCGACGTGATGGTGCTGCTCTCGCTCACGCCGCGCGCGTGTTGCGTCGTGAAGAACGCGCACTGGCGCAATCCGTGTTTCTGGGGCATCGTGCACGCGGCCGAATACGTGAGCAACGCGGACGCCACCGAACTCGTCGAAGCGGGTGCGCGCCAGCTTGCGGCCGGCTACACGATGATCGTGTTTCCCGAGGGCACGCGCAGCCCTGCGCCGAACCGGCTGCACGCGTTTTCGCGCGGCTTCGCGCATATGGCGCTGAAGGCCGGCGCGCCGATCGTGCCGGTGCTGATGGATTGCGACCCGCCCGCGTTCACGCGGCAGATGCGCTGGTACGACGTGCCGGCGCGCGCTTTCCGGATGCGCGTGAACGTGCTCGCGCCGCTCGGCGTCGGCGAACTTGCCGCGCACGACGCGACCCCGGCCCTCGCGGCGCGCAGCGTGACGCGCGCCGTCGAAGCCCACATGACCCAGCACCTGTTCGATTATGGATTCTTTAAAACTGGAAATTAAAAAGCTTCTGATCGAAGCGCTCGATCTCGAAGACCTGAGCCCTGCCGATATCGACGACGATGCCCCGTTGTTCGACACCGACGGCATCGGTCTCGATTCGATCGACGCGCTCGAAATCGGCATCGTGCTGCGCAAACAATACCAACTAACCATCGCGGCGAACGACGAACGCACGCGCGAACACTTCCGCTCGATCAGCACGCTCGCCGCGCTCGTCGAGAGTCAGCGCGAAGCGTCGCAGGCTGCGAACGAAACCACCAGGAAAGGGGAATGAACCGTGACCGAGACTGAGATTCTTGAGCGCATCCGCGCGATCTTCAAGGAGAACTTCGCGATCGAGCCCGAGCGCGTGACGCCCGAGGCGCATCTGTTCGAAGACCTCGATCTCGACAGCATCGACGCCGTCGATCTCGCGATCAAGCTGCAGGAAATGACCGGCCGCCGTATCAAGCCCGAGGAATTCAGGTCGGTGCGCACCGTCGGCGACGTGATCGGCGCGGTCGAGTCGCTGCTCGCGGCGCAAGGCTGATGCCCGCCGCGCGCTCGCGATCGCAGACGGCGCCGTCGTTGTCCGCCGCGGCCGGCGCGCCCGGTACGCGGACTCACTGGAGCAGGGCCGTCGTACGAGGGCTGCTGATGCTCGCGTATCCGGTGCTGATCCTGTGCGCATGGCATTGGGACACGCCACGGCTCGTCGGCTTCATGCTGCTCGCGATCCTGTGGCTGCAGCGCTGGGCCGGCGGCGGCCCGCTCGCGCTGTCGCTGCGGCAGCTTTCCGCGCTCGACTGGGGCGTGCTCGTACTGCTCACCTGCGCGTCGGCGGCGATCGTCGTGACCGACAGCGAGCTGTTGCTGCGTCTCTATCCGTCGCTCGTCAATCTCGGGCTGCTCGTCGCGTTCGGCGCGACGCTCGCGCGCGGGCCCTCGATGATCGAAAAATTCGCGCGGCTCGGCAATCCGAACCTGCCGGCCGACGCGGTGCGCTATACGCGGCGCGTGACCCAGGTATGGTGTGCGTTTTTCGTCGCCAACGGCGCGTTTTCGGCGTATACGGCGCTGTACTGGAGCCGCGCGAACTGGTCGCTCTATAACGGCGCGATTGCCTATGGGCTGATCGGCCTGCTGCTCGCCGGCGAGATCGTCTGGCGTTATCTCGTCGTGTTGCCGCGCGCCGCGCGAGCGGGTTCGGAGGCCGCATGATCGCGCTGCACGATCTGCTTCCGGCCGTCGCGTCGAGTGCGCCCGATACGCCCGACGCGCTCGGTACGCCGGTGTGCCGCGACGGCGCGACGCTCATCGACCGCGCGGCGTTTCGCGCGCGCGTCGCGGCACTGATCGCGCTTGCCGAGACCCATGCGGCGCCGCGCTGCGCCCTGTGCATCGACGACCCGTTCGATTTCTCCTGCGCGTTGTTCGCGCTTTTCGCATGCGGCAAGGAGCCGGTGATCCCGGCCAACGCGACGCCGGGCTATCTGGCCGATCTCGCGGACGCCTACGACTTCATGCTGACGGACGCCGATCTGCCGCCGTTCGCCGCGCGCGACGCGACTCATGCTGCCGCGACGCATGCTGCCAGCCCGATCGATCCGCATGCGCCGCTCACGCTCTACACATCCGGCAGCAGCGGCACGCCGAAGCCGATCCGCAAGACGCTCGCGCAGTTCAACGCCGAAGTGCAGACGCTCGAACAGCAGTGGGGCGCGTTGCTCGGCGACGCGACGATGCTCGCGAGCGTGCCGCATCATCACATCTACGGGCTGCTGTTTCGCGTGCTGTGGCCGCTCGCGGCCGGCCGCGCGTTCGACCGAGCAATCGGCACGGAGCCGCTGCAATTGCAGGAACGCATCGCGCAGTGCGGCGCGACCGCGCTCGTCTCGACGCCCGCACAATTGTCGCGCTGGCCCGCGTTGCCGGGCTTTGTCGCGCTGACCCCGGCGCCGCACGCGTTCTTCTCCTCGGGCGGCCCGCTCGCGGCCGACGCCGCGCAGCACTATGCGTCCGCCTACGGCGCGGCGCCGCTCGAAATCTACGGCAGCACCGAAACCGGCGGGATCGCGTGGCGTCGTCAGGATCACGGCGACGCGTGGCAGCCGGTCGCGGGCGCCGAGGTGCGGTGCGACGACGACGGCGCGCTGTGCGTGCGCTCTCCGCATCTCGATCATGACGACTGGCATCGCACCGGCGACCGCGTTGCCTTCGACGTCGATGGCCGTTTCCGTCTGCAAGGCCGTCTCGACCGTGTGCTGAAGCTCGGCGGCAAGCGGGTCTCGCTGCCGGAACTGGAAGCGCGTCTCGCGCTGCATCCGTACGTGGCGCAGGCGGCGCTCGTGCCGCTCGAAGGCGCCTCGCGCGAACGGGTCGGCGCGGTGGTCGCGTTGAGCGAGGCGGGCGGCGCGGCCTTGCGCGAGGAAGGCCGGGTGGCGTTCGCGAAAACGCTGCGCCGTCATCTTGCCGATTATTTCGATGCGGTCGTGCTGCCGCGTCACTGGCGTTTTCGCGCGAGCCTGCCGTTCGATGCGCGCGGCAAGCTGCCCGCGAGCGCGGTGGCGGCCGCGTTCGAGCCGCGCGCCGAGGGCATGGAAGTGCTCGCCGAAACGCGCAGCGGCGACACGCTGCACTACGAACTGCGCGTGCCGCCCACGCTCGTGCATTTCGCCGGCCACTTTCCGGGCCTGCCGATTCTGCCGGGCGTCGTGCAGATCGACTGGGCCGTGCGGCTTGCGGCCGGACATTGGCCGAAGGTGCGCGCGCTTGCCTCGGTCGAGCGTCTGAAGTTCATGGCGCCGGTCCCGCCGGGCGCGGTGCTCGGGCTTACGCTGACGCACGACGCCGCGCGCCGGCGCGTGCAGTTCGCCTACCGGCTCGACGGCCGCGAATGCGCAGCGGGCGTGCTCGTGCATCGGGAGGATGCGTGATGGGCATCGCGGCCTGCATCGTCATTCCGATCTATAACCACAAGGACGCGATCGGCGCGACCGTCGCGCATCTCGCGGTGCATGGCCTGCCGATCTTCGTCGTCGATGACGGCAGCGACGAGCCGACCCAACAGGTGCTCGCCGCGCTCGCGCGGCAGTACGCGGAGCGGCTTACGCTGCTGCGTCTGCCGCACAACGGCGGCAAGGGCGCGGCGGTGATGGCGGGCTTGCGGGCCGCGCGCGCGGCAGGCTACACGCACGCCTTGCAGATCGACGCCGACGGCCAGCACGATGCCGCCGACGTGCCGCGCTTCATCGACGCGGCGCGCACCGCGCCGGGCGCCGTGATTCTCGGCCGCCCGGTCTATGACGGCAGCGTGCCGAAGGTGCGTCTCTATGGGCGCTATCTGACGCACGTATGGGTGTGGATCGAAACGCTGTCGCTGACGATTCGCGACTCGATGTGCGGCTTTCGCCTCTATCCGCTCGCGCTCGCCTGCGAACTGATCGACAGTGTGCGACTGCCGACGCGCATGGACTTCGACATCGAGATTCTCGTGCGCCTCTACTGGCGGCGCGCGGCATTCCGCTCGATTCCAACGCGCGTCACTTACGCCGCCGATGGCGTGTCGCATTTCGACGTGTTGTGGGACAACGTGCGCATCAGCCGCAGCCATACGCGGCTCGTGTTCGGCATGCTGTGGCGTTTGCCGATGCTGCTCGCGCACAAGGTGATGCCGCGCCGTGGTGTGCTGGTCGATGAGGCTGATGGGGAAGCGAACGGCAAAGCGGCGGATAAAGTTGCCGCCAACGCCGCGGACACCGCCAACACCGCCAACACCGCCAACACCGCCAACGCCGCCAACGCCGCCAACGCCGCCAACGCCGCCAACGCCGCCAACGCCGCCAACGCCGCGCGTGACGCGGCGGGCCAACCCACCGGCAACCCGCTACGCAAACCCGCGGACGAACCCGCGCAAGCCGCCGCTCCCGAAGCTTGGTGGCGCATCGCCGAACGCGGCAGCCACCTCGGCATGAGTCTGCTCGCGCTGAGCTGCAAGCTGTTCGGCCACCGCTTCACCGCGCTCTGGCTGCATCCGATCGTCGCGTATTTCCTGCTGACGGGCCGTGCCGCGCGCAAGGCGTCGGCCAACTACTTCAGGCATCTGAGCGCGGCCGCATCGTCCGCCGATGCCGACACCGATACGCCGCGGCCGGGCTGGCTGTCCGCCTATCGGCATATGCTCGCGTTCGCGCAGTCGGGCTTCGACAAGCTTGCCGCGTGGAGCGGCCGCGTCGACGCGGCCGACGTCAGGTTCGACGATCCTTCGGCATTCGAAGCATTGATCGCGAGCGGCAAGGGCGCGCTCGTGATCGGCGCGCATCTCGGCAATCTCGAGATGACGCGCGCGCTTGCCGTGCGCGGCGCACACGCGAAAGTCACGGCGGTGGTCTATACCGAACACGCGCGGCGTTTCAACGAGGTGCTCGCGTCGGCCAATCGCGACTTCGCGCGGCATCTGCTCGAAGTCGGCGATTTCGGTCCCGAGACCGCCGTGCTGATGCAGCAGCGCATCGAGGCGGGCGAGCTGCTCGTGATCGTCGGCGACCGCGTGCCCGCGCGCGAAGCGGGCCGCACCACCGACGCGCAATTCCTCGGCGCGAGCGCACCGTTCGCGCAAGGGCCGTACGTGCTCGCGCATGCGCTCGGCTGTCCGGTGTATCTGTTCTTCTGTCTGAAAGAGCGCGACGGCTATCGCATGTACTTCGAGCCGTTCGCCGAGCGCATCGAGCTGCCGCGCCGCGAACGCGCGCAGCATCTGGCCGCATGGGCGCAACGCTATGCGCTGCGTCTCGAACACTATTGCCGCAAGGCTCCTTATCAATGGTTCAATTTCTTCGATTTCTGGGCGAGCCCGAGGCGAGGCGCAAATGGCCGAACATGATCTGAGCGCGGCGCACGAGGCCGGCGCGGGTACGAGTGCGGACCCGGATCGGCATGCGCAGATGAACCCGCGTATCGATACGCACATCGATCCGCGCACCGATCCGCGCACAAGCGCCGAGGCGATCGTGATCGGCGGCCGTCGCTTGACGATCGAAGAGGTCGTCGCGATCGCGCGGCACCGCGCACCGGTCGCGTTGAGCGCCGATCCCGTGTGGCGTGCGCGCATCGAGCGCGGCGCGGATTTTCTGCGCCGCCATCTGGCGCAAGGCGCGACCGTCTACGGCGTCAACACCGGTTACGGCGATGCCTGCGTGGTCGACGTGCCGATGGAACTCGTCGAAGCGTTGCCGCTGCAACTGACGCGCTATCACGGCTGCGGCATGGGCGCGTATCTCGACGACGCGCAAACGCTCGCGGTGATCGCGGCGCGCCTGAACTCGCTCGCGTATGGTTTCTCCGGCGTGCGGCCTGTGCTGCTCGAACGTCTCGCCGACCTGATCAATCACCGCGTGTTGCCGCGCATTCCGTCCGAAGGGTCGGTCGGCGCGAGCGGCGATCTGACGCCGCTCTCGTACGTGGCGGCGGCGCTCGTGGGCGAACGCGAGGTGCGGTTCGCGGGCGCGTCGCGCGAGGCGCGCGGCGTGTGGGCCGAACTCGGCGCCGCGCCGCTGACGCTCGCGCCGAAGGAAGGGCTCGCGCTGATGAACGGCACGGCCGTGATGACGGGGCTCGCGTGTCTCGCGTTTGCGCGCGCCGATCATCTGACGCGGCTCGCCGCGCGTCTGACCGCGCTGTCGACCGTCGCGCTCGACGGCCGCGCCGCGCATTTCGACGCGCTGCTGTTCGAGGCGAAGCCGCACTTGGGCCAGGCCGAAGCGGCCGCCTGGATTCGTGACGATCTCGCGGGCCGCGACGATACGCCCGGGCATCGTCTGCAGGACCGTTATTCGATTCGCTGCGCGCCGCATGTGATCGGCGTGGCGCGCGATGCGCTGACATGGGTGCGCCGCGACGTCGAAAACGAGCTGAACAGCGCGAACGACAATCCGCTGATCGACCCCGACAACGAACGCGTGCTACACGGCGGCAACTTCTACGGCGGCCATATCGCGTTCGCGATGGATGCGTTGAAGGTGGCGGTCGCCAATCTCGCCGATCTGATGGACCGGCAGCTCGCGCTGCTCGTCGACGTGAATTTCAACAACGGCCTGCCGCGCAATCTGTCGGGCGCCGCGCCCGCGCGCGCGGCGATCAATCATGGCTTCAAGGCCGTGCAGATTTCGTCGTCCGCGTGGACCGCCGAAGCGCTCAAGCACACGATGCCCGCGAGCGTGTTCTCGCGCTCGACCGAGGCGCACAATCAGGACAAGGTCAGCATGGGCACGATCGCCGCGCGCGACTGTTTGCGCGTGCTCGAATTGACCGAACAGGTGGCCGCCGCGCACACGCTCGCGACCGTGCAGGCCGTGAAGCTGCGCTTGCGCATCGATGCCGCGACGCCGGTGCCGGTGCCGCTGCGCGAGTTCATCGACGCAGTGAGCGCGCAATCGCCCTTCGTCGATGAAGACCGCGCGCTGGAAGGCGAACTGCGGGCATTGACCGCGTGCATCGGCGCGTGCGAACTGCTCGACGGCTATCGGACCACGGCGGATTCATCCCGCCAACGCAAAGGACGCGACGCATGAGCGGAACGCCGAAAACGCTGAGCGCGAGCGCGACGGTCGAAGTGCCGTTTCACGACGTCGACGCGATGAACGTGTGCTGGCACGGCAACTATCTGAAGTACTTCGAGATGGGCCGCGCCGCGCTGCTGCGCGCATTCGACTACGACTATCGCGAGATGCAGGCGTCGGGCTATCTGTGGCCGATCGTCGAGGCGCATCTGAAGTATGTGCGGCCCGCCGTCTACGGGCAGACGCTCGACGTGCGCGCGCAACTGCTCGAATACGAAAACCGCCTGAAAATAGGCTATGAAATCGTCGATTGCGCATCGGGCACGCGCCTGACGAAGGGCTATACGATTCAGGTCGCCGTCGATGCCGCGACCCAGGAATTGCAGTTCGTGTCGCCGCCGGTCGTGTTCGAAAAACTGGAGCGTGTATGGGGGCGATGAGGGGAATGATGAGGAAGCCGATGGAAGGGGCGATGAATCGGAAGACGGCGTTCGCGGTTGCCCCCTGGGTACTGGGCGCAATGGCTGTGACGTGCGCGATCGCATGGCCGGCAGCACCGGCGCATGCCGCCACTGCAAACGCGAATGCCGCTACGAATGCCACTGCCACCGCGAATACGGCAACCGCAACGACACCTGCAACCGCCAACAATCCTGCACTCGTGTCGCAGATCGCCTCGCATCTCGCCCAGGCCAAAGGCGTGCGCGCGCAATTCACGCAGACCCAAACGCTCGCCGCGCTGAAGCAGCCGCTCGTCAGCAGCGGCACGTTGCTGTTTTTCCGCGAGCGCGGCGTGATCTGGCAGATCGACACGCCCTACAAAGCCACCTACGTGATCACCGATGCGGGCGTCGCGCAACTGAACGCCGATGGCCAACGCGTGACCACGCACAGCGCGCAGGGCGCGCGCGGCGTCGCGCAGGTCTCGAAGATGATGCGCGCGACGCTTGGCGGCGATCTGTCCGCGCTGTACTCGCAGTTCGACGTGGCCGCCGAAGGCAGCGCCGCGCAGTGGCGCATGCGGCTCACGCCAAACCAGCCGCAGCTCGCGCAATCGATCAAGGGGCTCGACATGGCGGGCGGCGACTATCTGCAAAGCCTGCGCATCAGGCTCACGAACGGCGACGTGACGAAGCTCGAGTTCGCGAAGAGCGTGACCGTCGACGCACCGACCGCGGCCGAGCGCAATCTGTTCGGAGCGCCGTGATGGACATGCTGCAGCAGCGGTCCGCGAAACAGGCATGGGGCGTGCGCGCCGCATGGCTCGTGCTCGCGCTGCTGGCGGCCCTGTATTGCGGCTGGCGCTTCGCGGGACCGGCGCCGCTCGAAACCAATCTGCTCGCGCTGCTGCCCGCGACCGAGGCGGACCCGGTCGCCGAAAAAGCGGTCGATACGCTCGCGAGCGCGCTCGGCGATCGCACGGTGCTGCTCGTCACGAGCCGCGACGACGCGCACGCGAAAGCGGCGGCGAAGCAACTGGGCGCATCGTTGCAAAAGAGCGCGGCGTTCGCCTCGGTGACGGCCGAATTGCCGCCGTTCGATCTGTCGCAGATCGCGGCGCTTTATATGCCGTATCGTTTCGGTCTGCTCGCGCCGGCCGATCGCGCGGCGCTCGCGGGCGGAGTACCGTCGGCGACATCGGCATCGGCATCGACGCACACGTCCGCCGTCGCTGCGACCTTGCGCGACCAGCTCGCGCAGCGCCTCTACAGCCCGCTGCAAGCCGGCCTTAACACGCAACTCGCCGACGATCCGTTCGGCTGGCTCGAACGCTGGCTCGGCAATCTGCCGCTCGCGACGTCGAATCTCGAAGTCGAGGACAACCTGCTCGTATCGCATCGGCACGACGCGCAGGGTGACACAACGAGCGTGCTGATCGTCGCGACGCTGCCAGGCTCCGCCTACGAAACGAAAACGCAGCGCGCGGTCCACGCGGCGCTCACCGACGCCGAAAGCACGCTGCGGCAGACTTTCCCCGACGTCACGGTTGCGCGCACGGGTGCCGTGTTCTACGCCGAGGCCGCGCGCAGCGCATCCGAGCGCGAGGTGCATCTGATCGGCATCGCCTCGCTGTGCGGGATCGCGTTGCTGATGATGTGGGTGTTCCGCTCGCCGCGTCTGCTGCTGCTCGGCTTCGTCTCGACGGCGCTCGGCATCGTCTGCGCGCTCGCGGCCACGCTGCTGGTCTTCGGCAAGCTGCATCTGCTGACGCTTGTGTTCGGCGCGAGCCTGATCGGCGAGGCGGTCGATTATTCGATCCAGTACTTCGTCGTCTATCTCGGCGCGGGGCGCGCCTGGGATGCGCGGTTCGGCGCACGCACGGTGCGCCCCGCGCTGACGGTCGCGTTGACGACGAGCCTGCTCGGCTACGCGATCCTGATGTGGGTGCCGTTCCCCGCGCTCAAGCAGATCGCATGCTTCGCGATGGCGGGCATCACGACCGCGTTCGCTTCGGTGCTGTGGCTGCTGCCCGCGTTGCTCACACGCGCGCCGCGCCGCAGTCCGCAGCGCGTATTCGACGGCGCGGCGCGCCTGCTCGCGGGCTGGCAGCGCGCGATCGGCGGCAAGCGCGCCTGGCCGCTCGCCGCAGTGCTGCTGATCGTCGCCGCGCCGGGTTGGCTGCGCCTCACGAGCGACGACGATATCCATCTGCTGATCCAGCGCGATGCGTCGCTCGTGGCGCAGGAAAACCAGGTGCGCGAAGCGGTTGGCGTCGACAACAGCGCGCAGTTTTTCGTGGTACGCGGCGCGACCCAGGAAGCGGTGCTGCAACGCGCCGAAGCGCTCGGCGCGAAGCTCGATGCGCTGAACGGTACCGCCGATAGCGTCGGCGGCTATCAGTCGATCACGCAGTTCGTGCCGTCCGCGCAGCGTCAGAACGAAGCTCGCGTGCTGCTTGCGCAACACGTATTCAACGATGCCCCTGCATTGCGCGCGATCCTGCTGCAAGCGGGCTTCAAGGACGACGTTGCCGATGCATGGCTCGCGGCTTTCGCGAAACCGCAGCCGCCGCTGACCGTGGACCGCTGGCTCGCGGTGCCGTGGTCGCAGCCGTACCGGCATCTATGGCTCGGCGCGGTGGAATCGAATCCGGCCAGTCAGGCGAACCAGGCGAACCCGCCGCATGCGCAAAGCTACGCGGCCGTCGTGATTCCGCAAGGCGTGACGCCTCGCAACGAGCCCGCGCTGATCGCACTCGCGCACGGCCTGCCCGGCGTCGTATTCGTCGACAAGGCGGCGAGCGTGTCGAAGCTGTTCGGCGCCTATCGCCGGGATAGCGGTGGGTGGCTCGGCGGCGCGCTCGTGCTCGTCTGCGTGCTGCTGATGCTGCGCTACAAGCCGCGCGGCGGCATCGCGACGACCTTGCCGGTGCTGCTTGCGGTTGGCGTCGCGCTGGCGGTGTTCGGCTATGCGGGCGTGCCGCTCAATCTGTTCAACTGGCTCGCGCTGATGCTCGTGCTCGGCGTCGGCGCAAACTATGCGGTGTTTCTGCGCGAAGGCTGTTTGCGTGCGGACGCAGACCTCGGCGCGGTATGGACCGGTGTGCTGCTGTCGGCGGCGACCACGCTGCTGTCGTTCGGCATGCTCGGCATGAGTGCGATGCCCGCGCTCAGGAGCTTCGGCACGACGCTCGCGCTCGGCATCGCGGTCGCGGTGCTGCTTGCGCCTATCGGCATGCCCGAGGACGAGGGCATGGCAGCGCACAGGCCATCGCGCGGATCATCGCGCAAGTCATCGGAATCACGGAGAGCCGCATGAAAGCGCCACCCGTTTATTTGCACGCGCTCGGCATGATCAACGCGCTCGGCGGCAATCTCGACGAAATCGTGCCGGCGCTCGCCGCCGCGCGCGCGCCCGGCATGGGCCCCGCGCATACCGGTATCGGCGATGCGTTCGTCGGCAGCGTGCTTACGCCGCTCGATCTCGCGCCGCGCGCCGATCTCGCGCGCTACGACTGCCGCAACAACCGTCTGCTGCTGGCCGCGCTCGCGCAGATCGCGCCCGCGATCGACGCCGCGCGTGAGCGCTACGGCTCGGAGCGCATCGGCGTCGTGCTCGGCACCAGCACCTCGGGCATCGAGGCGGCCGAAACCGCGTTCGTCTATCACGCGCAGGCGGGCGAGCTGCCGGAGAATTTCAACTACCGGCAGATGGAAATCGGCACGGCCGCGCCATTCGCCGCCGCCGCGCTCGGCGTGCAGGGACCGGCGTTCACGATCTCGACGGCCTGCACGTCGAGCGCGAAAGCGTTCGCGTCGGCGCGCCGTCTGCTGCAATTGCAACTGTGCGACGCGGTCGTCGTCGGCGGGGTCGACTCGCTGTGCGAATTGACCGTGCAGGGTTTCGCCTCGCTCGAATCGACGAGCGGCGCGCGCACCAATCCGATGAGCCGCAACCGCTGCGGCATCAACGTCGGCGAGGGCGCGGCCGTGTTCCTGATGAGCCGCGACGAAGCGGCGGTGCGGCTCGCGGGCCTCGGCGAATCGAGCGACGCGCATCATATTTCGGCGCCGGACCCGCAAGGCGTCGGCGGCGAACTCGCGCTGCGCGGGGCGCTGGCCGATGCGGGCATCGCGGCGTCGGCGGTCGGCTACGTGAATCTGCACGCGACCGCGACGCGCAAGAACGACGAGATGGAAGCGCAACTGATGGCGCGCGTGTTTCCCGGCGGCGTCGCCGCGAGCGGCACCAAGCCGTTGACCGGCCACCAGCTCGGCGCGGCCGGCGCGACCGAACTCGGCTTCGCGTGGCTCGCGCTCACGCGCGAAAGCGCGACGCTGCCGCCGCATCTGTGGACGGCGAAGCCGATCCCGAGCTGCCCGCGCTCGATCTCGTCGAAGACGCGCGCCGCTTGCCGCACGGCACCGGCCCGCAATACGCGATGAGCAATTCGTTCGCGTTCGGCGGCAGTAATGTCAGCCTGATCCTCGCCCGGTAACGCGCATGACGACTCCGCTTCTGACTGTCGAGCAACTCCTGCGCCAGCCGATCGAGGCGATCGTCCCGCATCGCGGCAGCATGCTGCTGATCGACGCGGTCGAGACCTTCGACGAAACCACGCTGAGCGTGCGCGCCAGCGTTGACCCGCACGCGTGGTATGCCGACGCCGACGGCGCGATGCCCGCGTGGATCGGCATCGAACTGATGGCGCAGTCGATCGCCGCGCACGTCGCCTTGCTCGCGATGCGCAACGGCGGCCACGCGCGGCCGGGTGTGCTGCTCGGCTCGCGCAGCTACCAGGCGGCGCGGCCCGCGTTTGCCGGCGGCGCGCGTTTGCGCATTCGCGCGAGCGAGCTGCTGCGCAGCGAGGCAGGCCACGGCGCGTACGAATGCACGATCGACGCGGACGACGTGCGCTGCGCCGAAGCCGTCATCAAGGTATTTCAGCCGCCCGATTTTCAGTCATTCATCGAAGGGAGTTTCAGTTCATGAGCCGGCGTGTTCTCGTTACCGGC
>NZ_JAAGPS010000139.1:0-19429 GCF_017105025.1 Paraburkholderia sp. Ac-20336
GCGCGCCGCCGCGCGGCGAGCCACGTCGCGGCCGGCCGCACCCACGACGGTTCGTAGTGGATCAGGCCGAGCTGCTGCGCGATCGCGCCGCGGCGCGCCAACGCATCGGCGGCTTGCACGCGTCGCTCGGCCGGTTGCGCGATTCGCGCGAGACCTCGCCACTGGTCGAGCAGAGCCGCAAGCGCGACGTCGATCTGCTTGCCGATGCTGACGGGCCAGATGCGCGTGAACACGAGATAGACGACGAGATTGCCGAGCAGGATGCCGATCGTGCGGTCGCGCGCGAGCGTCAGGTCGAAACCGGGACCGGCGCCCTGGATCACGCACAGGAAGAACGCGAACGCCACCTGGAAGCCTGCGTAGGCGATGCGCGGCGAGCCGAACGCGACCCATGCGGACAGCGCCGCGCCGACGAACACCAGCGCCATCAGATGCCCGATCGACGAGAGCGACGGCACGACGAACACGATCATCGCCGTGCCGATCAGCGCGCCGACGATACAGCCGGCGATCCGCAGCGTGAGCTTTTCGACCGTTTCGGCGGTCGAGCCGAGCGACACCATGTAGCAGGTGATGACGCAGGTATGAATGCCCTGCCAGTCGAGTTGCGAGTACAGCAGGTAGCAGAACATCGCCGCGGCCGTCGTTTTCAGCGCGTAGCGGATATGGTCGGGATTGCTGCGGGCGTCGGGCAGGAAGAAGCCGCCGCGTGGCGCGGCGGGTTTGGGTTCGGGGCCGGTCGAGGGCGTGGCTGCGGTGGTTGTGGTGGCGGCAGGAGTGGCCGTTGCCGCATCGCCCGATGCGCCGCTCGTTACGCATGGCTGCGCGAAATGCACGATCGCCGTGTGCAAATCCATCGCGGCGATGCGCGCGAGCGGCGGCAGCGTTTCGATGGGCGGTAGCGCGAGCGTCACGTCGACCGGATAGCCGCCCTGTTCGAGAATGCCGGCCATCTCGTCGAGCGTGGCCGCGAGCGGCGCCGCGAATGCGTCGGGCAGCCGCGCATCCGGTTCGCGGTCGGCGAGCGCAAGCGCGACGAGCAGCGCCGTGCTCGACGCGACGGCCTGCCGCAGCGCGGCGACATCGGCGGCGGACGAGGTGCCTTCGAGCTTCGACAGCTTGAGCCATGTGAGCAGTTGTCCGTCGCCTTCGCGCAGGCATGCGTCGAGTCCGGCGCGCGCCTCGCCGTTTGCGTGATCGCCGTTGCGCAGCCGCTGTGCCGCGAGCCGCAGCCGCCGCGCGAGTTGTGCGAGCGCGAGCCGGCGCGGCGACGGCGCGATCAGCAGGCTGACGACGAGCGTGATGCCGACCGGGATCGCCACCATCAGCCAGGCATACAGCAGGCCGCGCGTCGCGGCTTCGCCGAGCGGCGCGAGGCCGAGTTCGTCGAGCCCGAAGCCCGTGATCATCGCGACGGTCGCGCCGACCGGCCGCAGCTTGCTCGCCGACGTCAGGTAGAGCAGGCCGACCGACAGCACCGCCATGCAGGCGACGCGCAGCACCGGATAGTCGATGCTGAAGATCGCCACGCCGAGCACGAGCGCGATCACGAACGTGACCAGCACCAGCATCGCGGCCGCGAGCAGGGCGCTCGTCACGCGGTCGGTCCGGTTCAGGAAGAACACGATGTACACGGAGTTCGCGGCGTTCGGCGTGCTGTAGCCGCTCGTCACGAGCAGGGTCAGCGCGCAGATCAGTGCGACGCGCACGGCGATTGCCGCGCGCCCCGGAAACGGCGCGAGCAGCCGCAGGATTTCGCGCGGACCCGGCGCGCGGACGTCAGCGGCAGGCCGAGCCATGCCGGACCTCGACGATGGCGCTGGCGCCGACGCGCACGAGCTTGCCGTCGGGTTCGTCGAGCTTCACGCGCACCGGGAAGCGCTGCGCGACGTGGACCCAGTTCACCGAGCGCTGCACGATCGGCAGCGTGCGCGGCAGATTGATGCGATCGCTGTCCGCGACGCCCGCGCCGATGCCGACGACCTTGCCGGTCAGCGGGCGCTTGCGGTCGATCATCGAATAGACGGTGGCGCAGTCGCCGACCTCGATCTGCCCGAGCGCGGTCTCGCGGAAATTGCCGACCGCGAACCATTCGCTCGTGTCGATCAGCGTGAAGATCGCCTGGCTCGGTGCGACGGTTTCGCCGGCCAGCACCGTCAGGCCTGTCACGAGCCCGTCATGCGGCGCGCGCACGACGGTATCGTCGAGCGCGTGCCGCGCGCGGGCGAGCGCGGCTTCGCGCGCATGCAGCGTGGCGATCGCGTCGGCGTCGGTGCCGATCGTCTGCGCGGAGGCGTGCTGTTGCTCCTGCGCCTGCGCGAGCGACACGGCCGCGTCGTGTTGTCGGGTCTTCACCTGGTCGAACTGCTGCGCGCTGACGTAGCCCTGTGCGGCGAGCGGGGCGAGCCGCTGCACGTCGCGTGCCGCGAGATCGTAATTCTGCTCCGCGCGCTTGACCTGTTCGACGGCGACCGCCGCGTTCGAGTGCTCGCCGATCAGCGCGCGGCGCCGCGTGTCGAGCGAGGCGCGCGCGAGTTCGAGGTCGGCTTGCGCCTGTGCGACCGTCAACTGGTACGGCACCGGATCGATTTCATACAGCAGGTCGCCCCTGGCGACACGCTGGTTCTCGTGTACCGCGAGCTGCACGATGCGGCCGCCGACAGGCGAGGCGACGTGTACGACGTCTGCGTCGATCGAGGCGTCGTCGGTGGAGGGGTAGGCCGTCGCGCGGTAGTACGCATAGGCGAGCGCGGCGATGCCGAGCGCGACGATCGCCAGCGCGATCACGCGGCCTTTCAGGGCGTGGCGGGGGAGTCCGGCGGTCTTCATGCGAACGGCCCCGTGCCGGCGAGCCAGGCGATGACGGCCACCACGAGCCCGATGGCCGTGCAGACGGCGAGCTGGTACGGCACGATGGCGGCCCAGCCCGTCGCGACGAATACGCGATGCGCGACGATCGCGCCGACGACGCCGGCGATCGCGCTCACGAGCCAGAGCGGGAAATAGGCGCCGAATAGCGCATAGGACGGTGCGCCATGCGATGCGCAGCCGGCGAGCGGCAGCACCGGCGCGACGACGGCCATGAGGGTGGGGGCGGCGCTGACTCGCAGGGGGGCGCGCGGCTTGGTTCTTCTCATGATGTGACGGGCTCGACGAGTGGGAGTGAGTGCCGGGCGCGGCGCCGTGCGGCCCGCCGCCATGATGTCAGCGCCGATGGAAAAGAGCTTCTCTCTTCCTCCCGGCTAACGGTTCGGATTCCAGTATACGGCCTCTGCCTTGCGGAGAAAATGCGCGAGATACGACCGTGCAAACGGGACGAAGCCCATTGCACGATACGTATCCGGTTGCATGATCTTTACGCTGGCACTCTTCTGATAACCAAGGCGAACGAGCCGGCGGAATGGACCATTCGATTTATAAAAAAATATTGCTGCCGGCGCGTTTTTTTTCGATTTTCAGAACCGGTCGCCGCGAGAGGCCGGGCGAGCATGACGCTCATGACAGATCGCCGCCCGAGAGCGGGGCTTCGCGTATGACCTGCCGGTGCGGCGCAGTCTGGACGAACAGTGCGGGCATGCCTACTATGTCGCCTACATTCCATGCGGTAGCGCTGCACGACCTACCTTGATCGATGTCGCGGGACGCGGATGCGCAGGTAAAACGGACATGCAAAACGCGCGGGCAGGATGCGTAAGCAAAGCGGGTTTCGGGGCGGCCGGCAGTCAGTGCGGCCCGAGTCCGTATCCGCGACGAAGCAGGGATGACCGGAAAGAAACCGGCGAGTGGCATCAGTCCAGCCGCGAGAACTCAGCGTCTCTTATTTTTTTAAACCTGGAGAATGACATGAACATTTTCAAGTCGAGCGGCGCCACGCCGAAAAACGAAAACCCCGCAAAGCCGGGATTGATGCGCGGCATTATTATCGGCGTGGGTGTTCTGGTCGTTCTTGTCGCCGCCTCCTCATTTTCCGCCACGGTGCCCGCCGGCTATGTCGGCGTGAAGACCACGTTCGGTTCTCCGTCGAGCAGCATGTACTCGCCCGGCATTCACTTCCGTATTCCGATCGCGCAGAGCATGAATAACGTCTATGTCGGCGTCAACAAGGCGACATCGGATGTCGCGGGTTCGTCGAAAGACCTGCAGCAGGTCGACATGAAGGTTTCGATCAACTTCAACATCTTGCCGGCATCGGCTACTTCGATCTTCGTGACCTATAGCAGCGATCCGTGGACCACGGTGATGGACCCGGCCGTGCACGACATCGCGAAAGCCGTCACGGCACGCTACGATGCGACCGATCTGATCCAGAAGCGAGACCAGGTCAGCCAGGAGATGCGCGAGGCCTTGCTGAACCGTTTTCAGAACATCGGCGTGAATGTCAGTGCAGTGAACATCGTCGATTTCCAGTTCAGCAAGCAGTTCAACGACGCGATCGAAGCCAAGATCACGGCGCAGCAGAACGCGCAGCGCGTCGAGAACGAAATCGCCCAGACCCGATGGGAAGCCCAGAAGCGCGTGGTGGAAAGCGAAGCGGCGCTACAGGTCGCGGAGAACACGGCGAAGGCCAACGACATTCTCGGCAAGTCGCTCGTGGACAACCCGTCGCTGCTCGAAAAAATGCGCATCGAAAAGTGGGACGGCCACTATCCGTCGACCATGCTCGGCAACTCGATTCCGATGATCAAGATCGGGCAATCGAACTGAGCGTCAGCGGTTTTATCCATACGCCAGTTTCTGGCGTATGGCGCGGCTCATTCTTCAACGCATGCTTTCGCCTCCTGTCAGCTTCCGGCTGCAATGCGCGAACGGAAATGCTCGGTTCCTTCGACGATCTTGTCGAGCACCGCGTCGAGCCCCCAGAAGCGCTCGCGCACGTCGTAGTCGATCACGCGGCAGCGAATCGACTGGAACGTACCGATGCGCTGGTGGTACATCTTGGAGAGCGCGGGATGGCCGAGTGCCTCGGATACCGCCGCGAGCGCGAGAAAGACCGAGAGCTCGCGGGCGAGCGCGGGGTTCTCGTCGGCGCGGTTGCGCAGCCAGTTGTAGAGGTCCGGGTGAAAGTTCGCGAACACACCGTTGAATCCCGCCGATCCGGCTTTCATCGCATCCCAGGCAATCGCGGCATTCGCATTCAGGATCTTCATCGGCGATCCCTTTGCCAGGGCGACGCGGCGCTTCACCGTGTCGAGATCGCAGCTCACGTCCTTTAGCATCACGAAGCGGCCGGTGTCGATGCACAGCCTGAGTTCGTCGTCGGAGAGCAGGCGCCGGTAGGGCGCCGGACATTCGTATAGTCCGAGCGGAATGTCGGAAGGCAGGCGGCTCATCAGCCGGCGCAGATTGGCCGAGAACGCTTCCGTGCCTTCGCGGCGCGGATCGAGGTGATTCGTCACCAGCACGATGCCGTCGGCGCCGGTGGCCGCGGCGGCATTGAGTTCCTCGGCCTGCGCGTCGGAATCGTCGCTGATGTGGCCCGAGACCACCACCGGCACGCGGCCCGCCACCCGCTCGACGACGAAGCGGCCGAGCGCGGCGCGCTCCGCGAGACTCAGGAACTGCATCTCGCTCGATTGCGCCACGGCGAAGAGCGCGTCTGAGCCGTGGGCGAGATACCACTCGATCAGCCGTTCGAGCCCGGGGTAGTCGATGGCGCCGGTGTCGTCGAAGGGCGTCAGCATGACGGGCACGATACCTTCGATCGATTGCGACGGGCGTGCCGAAGAAGTAGAGAGGGACATGTCGGGGTTGTCCTCGCGAGTAGGGTTGAACGAATTGCCGGAGCGGGTTGAACGGGCCGCTCGTCAGGCGGGCGCGCGTGCCGCGCCGCCCGAAGCCGTTTCATTTTCGATCGGTTTGCGCACGAGGAACAGGTAGCTCATCGCGCCGACGAAGGCGATCGCGGCGCCGGTCAGCAGCGCCGGCACGAACGACCACGCTTGGGCGATATAGCCCGTGAAAATAGGCGCCAGCGCACTGCCGAGAAACGCGCCGAAGTTCTGGATCGCGCCGAGCGAGCCGACCCGGTTCGCGGGCGCGGCGGCGGTCGCGAGCGACCATGAACAGGCGGACGCCGCGTTGGCGAAAAAGATCACGACCGAGATGCAGACAATGGCGAGCGTGTTGCTTTCGACGAGCGCGGCCGGCACGGTGAACGCCACCATGCCGAGCATCGTGATGACGACCGCGTTGCGCCGGCTCGTCACGGGCGAGGCGCTGTTGCGCGTGATGAGGTCGGAGAACCATCCCGCGATGATCGCGCCGAAAAAGCCGCAGAAGAACGGCACGGATGCCGCGATGCCGGTGCGCGTCATGGTCATGTGACGCTCGATCGTCAGATAGCCGGGCAGCCAGGTCAGATAGACCCAGTTCAGATACGCCGAGCCGAAAAAGCCGATCAGCATGCCCCACGTCGTCATGTTCGAGAACAGCGCGCGCCAGTCCGCGAAGCTCAGCATCTCGGCGGGTTTCGTCGCGACGGCATCGCCCTTCAGGTAGCGCGTTTCTTCCGGCGTCAGCGTCGCCGGGTCCGGGTCGCGATAACTCGCGAGCCAGATCACCGCGACCACGAGCCCGAGCACGCCCGTGAGAATGAACGCCGAGCGCCAGTGAAAGGCCACGACGAGCGGCGACAGGCAGAGCGGTGCGAGCGCCGAGCCGAGCGGCGACGCCGAGTTGTAGATGCCGGTCGGCTTGCCGCGTGCGCGCAGCGGAAACCAGTTGCTGACGACGCGCGCCGCCGACGGATACTGAGGCGACTCGCCGATGCCGAGCACGATGCGCGCGACGACGAACCAGCCGAACGTGGACACGAGACCGCCCGCGATCTGAGCCGCCGACCAGACGATCAGGCCGAGGCCCAGCAGCTTGCGCGGGCCGATGCGATCGACGAGACCGCCGATCGGCAATTGGAAGAGCGCATAGCTCCAGGCGAATGCCGAGAGCAGCACACCCATTTCGCCGAGCGAGAGACCCAGGTCGTTGCGGATCAGCGAATTGGCGACCGCGAGCGTGCCGCGATCGAGATAGTTCACGACGCCGCTCACCATCAGCAGCGTCAGCGCCACGGTCTGGGCGCGGCGCACGCGGCGCGGAGCCTGCTCGGACGCGGGGGTGGGTTCCATGTTGTTGTCTCCGTCTCTGTTTATGGATGGGCTGCGGCGGCGCGCAGCCGGGTCTGCTCAGGTCATTGGAAGCGGTGAACGATGCCGACGCCGATGGCGACCATGCTACGCGACGACGCCGGCGAGCCGTTCTGGGCGTCGCCGACATCCGCCGTCGCGTTGATGATGGTCTTGCCGTCCGCGTGCTGATACGCTTCCAGAGCATACAGGCCGGTACGCCTGGACAGGACGTAATACTGCGCCAGGTGGAACGGGTTGTCGCTGGCCGCGCTCGTGATGCCGTTCGATGGTGGCGCGCGGGTGTCGCTATAGCCGGTGGCGATCTGGCTCGGTTATCTGCGCGACGATGAGTGGTTGGGGCGTCGAGGCGCGTGCGGCGATGATCGATCGCGCTATAGAGGGATGGCCGTAGCGGGCATTTGTCGGGACTACTGCGCGCCGATCCGGTGCAAACGCAATAGCGCAGCCCTCAACGCCCCAGGAACATCAGGCATCACCGCGCCAGCTCGCCGAAATGGCGGCGATTCCCCAGGCCCCCGCTTTTCTCGCTTCGTCCAGCAGGGCTGGGGTCATCCCGCCCAGCGCGAACACGGGGACGCGTGAACCGGCAACGAGTTGGCCGAAATGTTGCCAGCCGAGCGGCGTGGCGTCGGGGTGCGTGCGTGTCGGAAGAACCGGCGAAAGCGTGACGAAATCCGCGCCTATCTTGTTCGCCTGCGCAAGCTGCCCGGCACTATGGCAAGCGGCCGAAACGAGCATGGCATCATGCGCCGGACGCTCTTTCAGCGACATGAGTGCATGGCTGTTCAGATGCACGCCATCGCAGCCGATCTCCACCGCCATTTCGATAGGACCATTGAGCATCAGCATGGCTCCATGCTGACGGCACAGATCGCGTGTGCGTCGCGCGAGATTCAGGTGATCGTGCTTCTCCAGATGTTTGGCCCGGAGTTGAACGAGCTGGATTCCCGCTTCGAGCGTAGCGGCCAGTTGCCGAAGAAACGTGTCGAAATGCGGCGGGTCAATCGGTTCAGGTGTGATTTGATAAAAGTCGGGAAGGGCAGAGGCTTTCATCTTGCCGCGATAGAGAAGGGAGTGGGTGGCTATTGGAGAATAGCACCCGGAGAATAGCACCCAGCATCCCAGCTCATGCACAGTCCTGAGAAATCACCCGCACGCCTCGTCCGGCACCGTCAGCGAAAAACGCTGACCGCTTCGGCAAGGCGCGTCGTCTGCTGCTTCAGGCTTTCCGATGCCGCCGCGCTTTGCTCGACCAGCGCGGCGTTCTGCTGGGTGATGTGGTCGAGGTCGCCGACCGCCTGACTCACCTGCGTAATGCCGCTGCTCTGTTCGAGGGTTGCGGAGCTGATCTCGGCAATCAGGTCCGAGACCCGTTTCACCTGGACGACGATCTCGTCCATGGTCTTGCCGGCGTCGTCGACCAGCCGGGAGCCGGACTCGACTTTCTCGACGCTCGCGCTAATCAGGTTTTTGATCTCCTTGGCCGCGCTCGCACTGCGCTGCGCGAGCGCGCGGACCTCGGCCGCGACCACCGCAAACCCGCGTCCCTGCTCGCCGGCACGCGCCGCCTCGACCGCTGCATTGAGCGCCAGGATGTTGGTCTGAAACGCGATGCCGTCGATGACGCCGATGATGTCGGCGATTCTCTTCGAGCTGTCGGTGATCTCGTTCATCGTGGTCACGACTTCCGACACCGCCTGTCCGCCTCTCGCCGCCGCCTCGCTTGCCGAGCCCGAAAGCTGGTTGGCCTGGGTGGCCGTTTCGGCATTGCTCTTTACCGTGGCGGTCATCTGCGTCATCGAGGTTGCCGTTTCCTGCACGTTCGTGGCGGCCTGCTCGGTGCGCGCGCTCAAATCATGGTTGCCCTGCGCGATTTCGTTGCTCGCGGTCTGAACATTGAGAACCTGCCCGCTGACGTCGTCGATCAGCCAGCGAAACATCAGGCCGAGCTGGCCGATCGTGCGCAGCGTCATGCCGATTTCGTCGACGCGGTTCATATGCACGACCGATTGGCTTTCGCCCGAGGCCACGCGCAACGCCTGCTTGCGCATCTGTTCGAGCGGCCGCGAAATCTGCGCTTCCAGGCACCACGAGGCCAACGCCGAGGCGAGCGCGGCGATTCCGGCAAAGGAACCGAGCGCGGCGCCGCTCAGGCCGAGCGCCCAGACTCCGGCGATAAGCAGCGGCACGAGCGCCAGCAGGGTCGAGCGGATGCGCCAGCGCACGGGCATCGTTTGCAGGATCGAAGTCCAGCCCATCAGACCGGTGCGCACGATCAAGCCCTTGTGAAAGTGCCGCTTGCCGGCCTTGCCTTCGCGGAAATCCTTATAGAGCGCTTCGGCGGCTGCAATCTCTTCGCGCGAGGCCTTGGTCCGCACGGACATATAACCCGCCGGCCGGCCGTCTCTCACGACGGGTGTCGCGTTGGCGCGGACCCAGTAATGGTCGCCGTTCTTGCGCCGGTTCTTTACCAAAGCGGTCCAGGGTTCGCCGCTTTTGAGCATGGCCCACATATCGGCGAAGGCTTCTTTGGGCATGTCCGGATGCCGCACCATGTTGTGCGGCTGACCGTGGATTTCCTCGGGACTGAAGCCGCTGACTTCGACAAAGGCCGCGTTTGCGTAGGTGATGTAGCTCTGCGTGTCCGTGGTCGACATCAGCGTCGCGTTGTCGGGAAACTCGAATTCGTGCTGCGTGACCGGTTGATTATTTCGCATGAATACAAAGCCCTCTGGAATGTTTTATTCGGCACGCAACACGACGCGCGCTACCGATCTTTTGTCCTTGTTAACGGTAGGGTTATCCAAACCTTTAGGCTTTTAGGGCGATAACAAACAGGCCGTGTCGAAGCAGCCCGGTTAAAGCCCTTTTCTTATGAAGAGCCGGTGCGCGGTTACTTGCCCGCTCCCGTGGATGGCACGCAGGTCAGCACCAGAGTTCCGCCATGATTTGCAGCGGAGCGGACGATCGCATCGTGACGCTCTCCCGATCCGCAGGACCATGCGGCGCTCAGGTCGGCTTGGCAAAGACGCCGGGCTCGATAGGACGCCGGTGGGGCGATGGGGTATCGGCACGTGTCGAGGGTATTGCAGCGCCAAGCGAGATCGCGCGTGATGTTGTTCTCGCGGGCACCGCAATTTGCGCCGTAGGTGCCGGATTCGACGCGTATGGATTGGGCCGATGCGGCCGTGCTGGTGCCGAGCATGCTCGCGAGCCAGAGGAACGTGCAGATCGCTCGACGCATGATGACCTCCATCGTGGCCGCCATCGTCGCACGGCCTCAGTCATAGCCTCGGTGCTATGAAGTCATAGCCCACCCGGCAATTGTTTGACCGCTCTCCGGTCGTTACATTGCTTCAAAGCAAGCTTCACAGCAACCTTCACAGCAACGCCACGAGTGCCTCGCGACAGACGACACCAGGCGTTGTCATCGCAGGACTCCGTACCGGTGACAAGGCAAGGCTCCGACAGCGGCGCTGTGCCATGCAACGGGTATGGAGATTACATACAACGAATGGAGACAACGAAGTGCGCCTCTCGACCCATGTCGCGACGCTAACGATGTTAGCAATCGCGCCTGGCGTGGCCTGTGCCCAATCGGCGGTCACGCTTTACGGTTCCATCGACGGCAGTCTGCGCTACCTCACGCATGCGGATAGCGCCGGAGATGGACAATTTCTCACCGGCGGCAAGGGCTTGTACGAGTCGAATCGCTTTGGCGTTACCGGCGAGGAAGATCTTGGCGGCGGACTCAAGGCTCACTTCAAACTGGAGTCGGCATTCGACAGCGGCACGGGTGCGCTCGGCACGCCCGGCGCATTGTTCACACGTGAAGCGACGGTCGGCCTGAGCGGCCCCTGGGGCGGCGTAAACCTCGGGCGGCAATTCTCGGTCAGCGCGCGCACGGTGTCCGCGTTCGACCCGTTCACGTTTCACTACCTGAGTATCACGCCGTTGTCGAAGGATATCGTCGGCACTTCGTCGGATCGCTTCGACAACGACATTCAGTACACCGGCGAATTCGGCAACCTGATCGCGCGCGCCGAATACGTGCCGGGCGGCGTGGCCGGCAGCATCAAGACCGGGACGGCGCTGGCGGCCGGCGCCACCTATCGCATTGGCGGCGTGCGCTTCGGTGCGGCCTACACCGAGTGGAACGATTTCGGCGGTCCCGGGCTCAATCGCAATCAGTTGTCGGCGGGCGCGGACTATCGTATCGGCGCGTTCCGCGTCACCGGAGGCTATATTGGCGATCGGCAGGACGGCCTCGCCGGCGACAGTCTTTCGCGCGATCTCTGGCTCGGCACGGTCTATACGTTCACCCCGGCATTCGCCCTGACCGATGCGATCTATCGCACCGATTACGATGCGCGCGGCAAGAAGGGCTCGAAAACGCTTCTGATGGCGGGCATCACCTATTCGCTGTCGAAAGAGACGCTGCTGTATGCGGAAATCGACAACACCCGGTTTACCGGTACGGCGATCACGAACGGACAGGGCAACCAGTTCGGTGTCGGGTGCGGTATCAGCAAGCGGTTCTGAAACGGATCGCGGACAGTTACACGACGTCACGGCCATGGTGGGCGTGACCAGACGGAGCATGGAACATGCGTATTCTCGACTCTCATTTTCACTGGTGGCCGCGCTCGATCTTCGAGGCGTTGTGCAAGCGTGAAGGTTTTCCGCGTGCGCAGAGCAACGGCAAAGGCGGCTATACCTATTGGCGGCAGGAAGGCAGCGTGGCGCGCTTCAATCTCGGCGCGGAGTGGTTCGATCTCGACCGGCAAATGGCGCATATGGACACGCTCGGCTACGAGGTCGACGTAATTGCCTCGATCGGTCCGTTCTCGCTGCATTTCTCCGATCTGCCGGTGGACGAGGGCCGCGAGGCGGCCATGATGTGGAACGAGGAAATGGCCGGCGCGCAGCGCCGCTATCCGGGCCGATTGTGGGCCACCGCCGCCGTGCCGCTGCGCGATACCGACGTGGCGCTCGAAGTAGTGGATCATGCCATCGGCAAGCTCGGGCTCGTGGGCGTCAATTTGCCCGGCAGCGTCGGCTCGCTCGACCGCATCGACGCCGCCCGGCTCGAACCGTTCTACGCGCATGTCGCGAAGCTCGGCGTGCCGCTCTTCCTGCATCCGACCGACTCGATTTTCCCGGACATTCTCGACGGCTACGACGGCGCGCTGTATCTGAGTCTCGGGCGCGTCATCGACGTCAGCGTGTCGGCCTGCCGGCTCGTGCTTTCGGGGATCATGGAGCGTCATCCGGACCTGAAGGTGATCATGTCGCATACGGGCGGCGCGCTGCCGTATCAGGCGGGACGCATGGACAAGAACGCGAAAGCCGCGAAGCTGCCGTCTCCGCCGAGCACCTACATCAAGCGCATGTATACCGATACGGTGTCGCCGCATGAGCTGGGCATCCGTTTCGCGATCGAGTTTTACGGCGCGGAGCATGTGATGTACGGCAGCGACTATCCCTGCTGGGACCCGGCTACCGCGGTGCGGCTGTTCGAGGAAGTCGGCGTGTCGAAAGAGGACCAGCAGAAGATTTTCCACGGCAACGCACGACGCCTGTTCGGCTTGCCGGACGCCGCCTGAGCACCGCCATGCCCGAACGCCACTCTATCGATCTCGAAGCGCTGATCGACCAGCGCAAGCTGGGCGGTTTCCAGATTTTCGTCGCGGTGCTGTGCGCGGCCGCGTTGCTCGTGGACGGTTTCGACACGATGGCGATCGGCTATGTCGCGCCGGCGCTGATCAAGGCATGGGGCATCGATCGGGCCGCGATGACACCCGCCTTCGCGGCGGGCCAGATCGGCCTGATGCTCGGCTCGATGGTCGTCGGCCCGCTCGCGGACCGGTTCGGCCGGCGGCCCGTGATGGTGTTCAGTTGCGTGGCCTTCGGTCTGCTTTCGCTCGCCACCATGCGGGTCACGTCCGTCGGCGAACTGGCCGTGCTGCGTTTCCTGATCGGCTTCGGGCTGGGCGGCGGCATGCCCAATGCGCTCGCGTTGACGAGCGAGTACATGCCGTCGCGCGTGCGCGTGACGGCCACGATGATCATGTTCTGCGGTTTCTCGATCGGCGCGGCGCTGGGTGGCTGGGCCGTCGCGCATCTCATCGTGCGGCACGGCTGGCAGGTCGTGTTCCTGATCGGCGGCGTGATCCCGCTCGTGCTCGCCGTGGTGCTAGCGCTGCTGTTGCCCGAGTCCTTGCGCTTTCTGGCGGCGACGGGGAAACATCCGCGGCGTCTCGCACGCTGCGTGCGCCGCATTGCGCCCGAGGCCGATCCCGAAGGCCGGGCCGCCTATGTCGTGACGGAGAAAAAGGCGGCGGGCTTCGTGGTGCGCGAGCTGTTCACGGAAGGCCGCACGCGCATGACGCTGCTGCTATGGGCCATTACGTTCATGGTTCTGCTCGATCTCAATCTGCTGTCGAGCTGGGTGCCGATCATGCTGCACGATTCCGGACTGTCCATCGAAACCGCGGCGGCGGTGACGATCGGCTATCAGGTCGGCGGCGCGTTCGGCAATCTGCTGCTGGGCCGATTTGTCGACCGTTACGCGCCGTTCCTCGTGCTGGTCGTCACCTTCGTGATCGCGTTCGCGGGCATCGTGAGTCTCGGGCTCGCCGGCACGCATGTCGCGTTGCTCACCGCGCTGATATTCGTGGTGGGATTCTGCGTGATAGGTGGAGTCGGCGCTTCGGATGCCCTGGTGGCGACCTGCTATCCGACCGGGATGCGCGTGACGGGTCTTGGCTGGGCGATCGGCGTGGGTCGTTTCGGCGCGGTGATCGGGCCCACGCTGGGCGGCTTCGCGTTGACGATGGGATCGAGCGCCGCGAGCTTCTTCGCGATCGGCGCGCTGCCGATGCTCGGCGCGGCCGCCGCCGCATTCGTCGTGCATGCGGACTCGCGCAACGTCGCGCGGACCACGCCTTCGCTGCGCGGCTTCTAGGCCCGCGGCCTCGCGCCGCGAATGTCCCGGGCTTGTTCGCGCTTATCTGCACTCATCGGCGCTTACCTGCACGCTTATCTGTGATTACCCGCGCGCGAGACACAGCCCACGCTGCATCAAACGCGCATTCTCTCTGCGTCCCGCACGATCTCGACGAGCCGGTCGATCTCCGGCATGTCGGATTTCGCGTTGCGCAGATAGTGCAGCGTGAGGTGCATCGGCGGGACGTCCACGTCGAGTTCCACGATGCTGCCGGCGGCAATGTCCTTTTGCACCGAGCGCCGCAGCGAACACGAGATGTCGATTCCCGCGATCACCATATTGCGCACCATGCTCATTTCCTGCGCCTGCGAGGCCACGATCGGCTCGGCGAGACCCGCGGCGCGCAGCATGTCGGCGATCGTGCGGCCGAAGTACGAAGTGTCGTAGGCCACGATGAACGGGTACTGCGCCAGCGTGTCGATGCTGATGTCGGTCTCGTTCGCGAGCGGATGGTCCGGCGCGGCGATAAACGCGAGCCTGTAGCGGCTCAGCGGCTCGGCGGGCAGTCCCGGAACCTCGCCGTTGCTGAGCAGAAACCCGAGGTCGACCTGGCCGCGTGAGCACAGCGAATGCACTTCCTCGAACGTGCCGGCCAGCGCGACTAATTCGATTTGCGGAAACTCGGTGGAAAATTCGCCCAGCGATTTCGACAGCACGGAATCGGCGACGAAGCGCTGTGCCGCGAAGCGCAGCTTACGTTTGCTTTTCTTGAGATTGGCGGAGATCGCCGTCGTGCGCTCGAGCGTTTCGAGCGCGTAGGTGTAGAAGGCCCGGCCGGCGGCCGTGAGTTGCGGGCTCACGCCCGGGCGGCGTTCGAACAGGGCGCCGCCGATCTTGGCTTCCAGCTCGCGGATATGAACGCTGACGGAAGGCTGCGCGATGTCGAGCGCTAAGGCTGCCGCGCCGAAACCACCCGAGTCGACAACGGCGACGAAGACCTGCAGCCCACGCAATGTAACCGGCAACATCTGTTCCTCTCCGCTCCGCGAATAACCCATAGCTATCTTACTATGGATCCATAGCCTGATGGCGGATTGCCTGCGTGCCCCGGGGTCACTTAAGGTTGGGTCACAGAACGACAAAAAGGAAAAGGAGACAACTACACCGTTGGCCATTCCTGTTCTGCTGCATGAGCGGTGCCGATGCGTGAGCGCATCGCACTACTGATCAAATCTGACTATGTGGAATATGCAATGAATCAAGTTGGTGTGGACATAGGCGGGACATTCACGGACCTCGTGGGGTATCGGGCGGGGGAGCTTCTGCTGGCCAAGACCCTGACCACGCCGGCCAATCCCACGCAGGGTGTGGCGACGGCGCTGGAGCTGGCCGGCACGCAGCTGGCCGAGCTCGACGAGTTCCTGCACGGCTCGACCATGGCGATCAATACGGTGCTCGAACGCAAGGGCGCGGCAACCGCGCTGATTACGACCGAAGGTTTCCGTGACGTCTACGAGATCGGCCGCGGCAACCGGCCCGACGCGTTCGACATTCATTTCCAGCGTCCGCAGCCGCTGATTCCGCGCGACCTGCGCTTCGAAGTGCGCGAGCGTCTGAACGCGAAGGGCGAAGTGCTGACGCGCCTCGACGAAGATGCCGTGCGCGGGCTGGGTGCCGAACTGGTCGCGCAAGGCATCGAGTCGGTGGCGATCTGCTTCTTGCACGCCTATGCGAACCCGCAGCACGAACTGGCGGCCGGCCGCATTCTGCGCGAGGCTTACCCGGACCTGTTCGTGACGCTCTCGCATGAAATCCTGCGCGAGTTCCGCGAGTACGAACGCACCTCGACCACGGCGCTCAACGCCTATGTCGGCCCGCGCGTGCGGCGCTATCTGCAGACGCTGAAGTCGCATCTGGACGAGCGCGGTTTTCGCGGCGGAATTCAGATCATGCGCTCGAACGGCGGCAGCATGTCGCTCTCGCATGCGGCCGTGGAGCCGGTGTCGATGATGGAGTCGGGCCCGGTGGCGGGCATGATCGGCGCGGGGCACGTCGCGAAGCTGCTCGGCATTCGTCAGGCGATCGGCTTCGACATGGGCGGCACGACCGCGAAGGCCACGCTCATCACCGAAGGCATTCCGGCGATCGAGGACGGCTACTACATCGGCGGTTATGCGACCGGCCAGCCGATGCAGTTGCCCGTCGTGTCGATCGTCGAGGTGGGCACGGGCGGCGGCAGCATCGCGTGGCGCGACAAGGCGGGCGGTCTGCACGTCGGGCCGCAGAGCGCGGGCGCGGCGCCGGGCCCGGTGTGCTACAGCCGCGGCGGCGTCGAGCCCACGATCACCGACGCCAACGTCGTGCTCGGGCGTCTCAACCCGGGCCGCTTCCTCGGCGGCGGCATGGCGCTCGATGTCGAAGGCGCGAAGGGCGCACTGGCGAAATACGTCGGCGAAGGGCTCGATCTCTCCGTGAACGAGGCAGCGATGGGCGTGGTGCGCATCGCGGACTCGGCGATGGCGCTCGCGGTGCGCGCCGTGTCGGTGCGCAAGGGCGTCGACCCGCGCGATACGGCGATGATCGCCTTCGGCGGTGCGGGGCCGGTGCACGCAGCCGCGCTGTGCAAGGAAATCTATATTCCGACGCTCGTGATCCCGAAGCTGCCGGGCAACTTCTCGGCGATGGGCATGCTGCTCGCGCCGTGGCGCCAGGACCTCGTGCGCACGCTCGTGGGCGTGCTCGGCCAGCTCGATCAGCAGGCCGTGCTCGCGGCCTTCGACGAACTGACGGCGGCGGCGAAGCGTCAGCTTGCCGAAGACGAGCTCGACGAGGACAAGGCGCGGTTCGATTTTGCCGTGGACCTGCGCTATCGCGGCCAGGAGCACAGCATCACGGTTCCGCTCGCCGGGCCCGATGCGCTGTCGCATACGAACACCGCGATGCGCGAGCGCTTCGACGAACTGCACGATCAGCGCTACGGGCATTCGGCGGCGGGCGAGATCATCGAGGTCGTCAATCTGCGGCTCACCGCGACCGTGTCGCGCGGCGACGCCATCGGCAGTTTCATCAGCGCGCCGTTCGAAGCCGAAGCCGCGCGCGAAGAGCAGGTGCGCGAGGTGATCTTCGACGATCCCGAGCGTCCGCTCACGGCGCGCATTCTGTGGCGCCCGGCGCTCGCGCCCGGCTTCACGGTGGAAGGACCGGCCGTGATCGAGGAGCCGCATTCGACCACCGTCATCTTCCCCGGCGACGTCGCCCGCATCACCGAACACGGACACATGGTCGTGTCCATCAAACTGCCCGAAGGAAATCAGCCATGAAGACCCAGCAAACCTCTCAAGCGGTTGCCGCGGCGCGTCGTCCCGCCGTGGACCCGATCACGCTGGAAGTGGTCGGCAATTCCCTGATCGCCTACGCCGAGGAAATGGCGCTCGCGCTGTGCAAGTCCGCGTACAACATGATGATTTACGAGGTGCGCGACTTCTGCTGCGGGCTCATCGATACCGAAGGCCGGATGATCTGCCAGAACGAAGGCGGCCTGCCGATCTTTCTCGCGGACCTCGGGATCGCCGTCAAGGACGGTATCGACCGTTTCGGCCTGGACGGCTTCGCACCCGGCGACGTGATCATCATGAATCACGCCGGCGTGTGCGGCCAGCATCTGAACAACGTCGTCGTGTACACGCCGTGCTTCTTCGAAGGCAAGGTGGTGGCGTTCGCGGCCAACCGCGCGCACTGGGCCGACGTGGGTGGCCTGCGCACGGGCTTCGGCAACGTGCAGACCTACGAGATTTTCCACGAGGGCATCCAGATGCGCTCGATCAAGATCTACGAGGCCGGCCGCCGCAACGAAGGCGTGTGGCAGATGATTTCCGACAACATCCGCTTTCCCGAGGCGTCGCTCGGCGATCTGCGCGCGCAGATCGCGGCCTGCCAGCTCGGCGGCCGCCGGCTTGCCGAACTCTATGGGCGCTACACGGTGCAGACCGTGAGCGACTGCATCGAGGCCTCGTGGGACCAGGCGGAAGCCGAGGCGCGCGCGGTGGTGGCGAGCATTCCCGACGGCGTCTATACCGCCGAATCGCGGCTCGACAGCGACGGGCGCCGGCTCGACGTGCCGCTGCGCGTGAAGGTCACCGTGATCGTGGACGGCTCGAATCTCACCATCGACTATTCCGGCATGAACGAGCAGGTGCCGGGGCCGCTCAACTCCGGCTACTCGGGCGGCCTGTCGGCGGCGCGCGTCGCGTTCAAATGCATCACGATGCCGCACGCGCCCGTCAACGAGGGCTGCTTCCGCGCGCTCACGCTGATTTCGCCGGAAGGCACCATGCTCAACGCGCGCCCGCCCGCGGCGCTCGGCCTGTGGAGCATCGCCTTGCCGACCGTGATCGACACGCTGCTGCGCGCGCTCTCGCAAGCGCTGCCCGACTTCGTGCCGGCCGCTCACAAGGGCGACATGGGCGGCTGCTCCTTCTACGGGCAGCGCGAGGAAAACGGCGAGCGCTACGTGCTGATGAATATTTTCGGCGGCGGCTGGGGCGGGCGCGCGAAGGAAGACGGCGCATCGGCCTCGGTGTCGATCTGCCAGGGCGACGTGCGCAACACGCCGGTGGAGCTGCAGGAAATCCGCTATCCGTTCCTCGTCGAATGCCACCAGCTGCGCGAGGACAGCGGCGGCGCGGGCGAGCATCGCGGCGGTCTGGGTGTCGTGCTGCGCTACAAGGCGCTGCAAAAGAGCACCGTCAACGTCAACCTCGAACGCATCATCGAACCGCCGTGGGGCGCGAAGGGCGGCAATCCGGGCGCGAGCAACGCGGCCATGATCCGGCGCCACGACGGCGCGGAACGCTCGGTGACGAAGGAAAGCAATATCGCGCTGGCCGCCGGCGACACGATCACGTTCTGGACCGCGGGCGGCGGCGGTTACGGCGAGGCACGCGAGCGTGCGCGCGAGCGTATCGAGGACGATCTGCAAAAGGGCTATGTGAGCGTGGCGGGGGCGTTGCGCGACTACGGCGTGCGGCTCGACGAAGAGGAGGCGACACCATGAGCGCGCAACTTCATCAGGAGCGTTCGGGCCGTCTGCGGCGCGCGATGGCCGACGCCGGGCTCGATCTGCTGGTGGTGCCGGGCGACGCGTGGCACAGCGACTATCTGCGTTACGCGCTCGACCTTACGCCGATGGAAGGCGAGGCCATCGCCTGCATCGAACGCGACGGCGCCGCGCGGGTGTTCGTCGCCAGCCACGCCGAGGCCGCGCGATTCGCCGCCGAGCAGCCCGCGGTGCAGGTGTCGTGCTCGGCCGATCCGCTCGCGCAAGCCGAAGCCTGGA